>CALFRX010000131.1 GCA_937919295.1 uncultured Peptococcaceae bacterium
AGACGTGTGCTCTTCCGATCTGGGTCGACAGTACCCCAAAGACCAGATATAACAAAACCGGTTTGTATTTTTTCATGAAATCCAAGGTCATTTTTTACCCGCATCCGTTCTTTTCTCCATGTATATTAACACATCGGGGTGATTTTTACAATTTGATATTTCTTTCTGCCTTAAGTCGCTAAAAAGCGACATTACAAGCAAATTAACGCTTGTTATTTATTATGTACTGCAGTATAATGTTTCTAATCATGACAAAAGCCAACAAATTCACACAATCCCAACAAAGATGAAACTCATGCTTAAACTGGAGGTTTTCATGTCCACAGTCGCCGTATTGATCCCCTGCTATAACGAGGAAATAACCATCGAAAAGGTGATCAAAGATTACAGAAAGGCCTTACCTCAGGCTGATATCTATGTTTACAACAACAACTCCAAGGACCGCTCTGTGGAAATCGTCAGCTCCCTCATGAAGGACGATGCCAGACTGATTCTCCGCAATGAATACCGTCAGGGCAAGGGCAATGTGATCCGCAGCATGTTCCGGGATATCGACGCCGACTGCTATCTGATGATCGATGGCGACGATACCTACCCACCGGAAAACGCGGCGGAAATGGTGTCTTACGTTTTAAAGGGAGAGGCGGATATGGTCATCGGCGACCGGCTTTCCTCCACCTATTTTACAGAAAACAAGCGACCCTTTCATAACTTTGGCAACGTCTTGGTAAGAAAATTGATCAACCGCCTTTTCCATTCTAAGGTCAACAATATTATGACCGGTTACAGGGCCTTCAGCAGGACCTTTGTGAAAGGTTTTCCCGTTTTATCCAAGGGTTTTGAGATCGAAACGGAAATGACGATTCACGCCATTGACAAGAACTTTTTACTGAAGGAGATCCCTGTCAGCTACCGGGACCGACCGGAGGGAAGCACTTCAAAATTAGATACTTACGGCGATGGCTTCAAGGTTTTGAAGACGATCTTTTCTCTGTTTAAGGATTATAAGCCTCTCGCCTTTTTCGGCTTCGCGGCACTGTTCTGCTTTATCATTACCATGATCCTATTCATTCCGATCCTGATTGAGTTTTACAAAACAGGACTGGTGCTGCGCTTCCCCACCCTCATCGTTTCCGTTACCTTTGGCATCATCTCACTGCTGTCCTTTTCCGTCGGCGTCATTCTCGACGTCATCGTCAAAAAACACAAACAGCTCTATGAATTGTTACTGAACTACCGGGATTAAGTTTCTGATGAGCGAAGGTTTTAGCTCAACGGGAGGAAGTCATAACTGAGGAAGTCATAACTACTGAAAGCATCAGGACCGTACCTTCCATATCATGCTTGAGCCTTCGGTGGAAACTTCATTCTCGCAAAGACTACATTCTAAATTGCGCAAAACTATTGACACTACCCCACTATAAGAAAAACCATCCCACACAAAGATACTTTTGTGTGGGATCTCTTTCTTTTGAATGAATGAATCAATCGATCGCTGCTATTTATTAATGATTTAGGGATCTGTTTCAAGCCCAGAAACTGAGTTTTTCATTTCTCCCCAGCAATCTTCCTCATTTTTATTCATCAGAGGGATGATCGGGACGAGAGGAACAACTAACAATAATATATACATATATCTGAAGCTGATGCCGAGAGGAGTGGCTGCCATGATCGTAAGCCAGGCGCCGATGATGGGAATATACGGCATAAAACAAGTCATAAGATCTTTTTTCGAGCGAAGAATCAAAATCATCGCGCTGCCCATCGTTAGCCAAAAAAGCAAGCCTGAACTGATGTATTTTTTAGGGGAAACAATACTGTTAAAAGAAAATCCAAATACCTTTGAAAAATAATCGTGTTGCTCAATCCCCATATTGTTGGGCCAGACGCCCATCTGGAAATAAGCTTCCGGGCCGGAAGCGTTAATGTTCCAGAACCCTATATTTTGCACAAAAAAGGCTTCTAAATATAGGCCGGGGTTTTGACTGAAAAGTTTTAACCATACTTTAAAAAAGGCGGCTTTGTTCTCCTCCAAAAAGGTATCATCAAATCTACTCATATACCCTTTTGGAATATCGGCGTTACACGGAGTATACTTTTCCTTTATCTCGTCAATGTCCCATATCTTTGATATAAACGCCTTATCTTCTTCGGTATAAACACCGTCTTTGCCAATAACCGCAAATATCTGTTGTGTTGGCATGGCCAAGTTTTCCACAAATTCCGTGGAAAGATTCTTCCCATTGTAGACAGGTCCTTGTATGATGACGGTTCCGATCAATAATGCAATAGAGCAGATGGCGAATTTTTTCAAATACTTGAAAAACAAATGCCGGTATATAAAAATCAGAAATAGCAGAGAAAAAACATAAATGTATAAGCCATTGTTTCTTAAAAAGCAAACTAAAAAGGCTGTCACACAATAATGAACGATCCCGCGTGTGGAGTACAAATATTTTCCGTCAGAGATAAAGATATCGATATATATCAAAACAAGATTAAATAACGCCAAAGAAAAGAGCGTGTCCTTCCAAAAGGTTACGGCATAAAACGGAAAAAGAGGGAAAAACGCAATCAATATCATGACTGCAGCAATATACCAGCGTGAGATATTCTTTTTATAAAGCCAGATAATGAAATGCGCCATAACCAAAATCATAATCAGCATCTGCGCAACCGTGTATAAAGCGATACCTCTTAACAGACTCCCTGATAACATGCCTATTTTGATAAAGATGCCGGTAAACCAAGTATATAACAGTGGATGGTGGTTGTTATAGATATCGGAAATAACCTGCGCTATGGATGAAAATCCATCCGCGTAAATCGCCCCGGGCATATTTGATAATAAATACGGGAACCAGCATACAAACAAGATTGCAGAGATGATAAAAAATACCGCCGCTTGTTTTTTAAAAGAAGAGAGGTCACGCTGATTTTTATGGATCATATATTTTTCCATAAAATCATAGAATACAGTTAAGACAATAAACGCTAAATATATGCCCACGCAGCCAAAAACAAAAAAAGCAATGTCGCTAACCATGATTTCTCTGGCGTAATTATCGCCCGCCTTGCCAAAGATATTACCGGAATATATAAAAATCCGGCTCATGGTCATAACTGCCGAAAATACAATCGAAAATATTCCCAACCATATGCATTTCTGCTTACTCAAAAAACGAAGTTTTTTTTCGGTTTTGAACATAATTTGGCTTTTCTCTTCCTTCTCTTCTTCACCGCGTCCCCAATAACATCTGTTCAAATCATTGCCAATATTTTTACGGTGACATCCAAAAAACACTTTTGCGATGGTTCTCACATGGTTTTCATTCTCGGTTTCTTTCATTATGACGGTTTATTATACCATGTCGCTGCCGTAACAACAAGGACTATTCAGTTTTCTTATGCCGTGAGAGCATCGCTTTTCCGATGTCATCCCAGTTAAGCCCCTGCTCATAAAGGAGCACCGTCAGATGATAAATCAGATCCGCCGCTTCGTAGGTCAATTCTTCAGGAGAGCGGTTTTTGGCGGCGATGACGCATTCCGTACTCTCCTCACCGACCTTTTTACAGATCTTATCAACGCCCTCCCGCAGCAGGTAATTGGTATAGGAACCCTCGACGGGGTTTTCTGCCCGTTCCTTAACGATACCGTATTCCAGAGCCATTCCCCGGCCAATGCTACAATCGGCCTCGGCTTTTAGCCATGTTTCGTCTTTCAGCTGGCGGAAAAAGCAGGAGAAATTTCCCGTATGACAGGCCATACCGGTCTGTTCGATCTCCAACAAAATCGTATCGCCGTCACAATCGAGTTTCATGGCCTTTAATTTTTGCAAATGACCGCTGGTTTCGCCTTTTTGCCAAAGCTTTTGGCGGCTGCGGCTAAAATAGGTGCAATATCCTGTTTCCAGGGTTTTTTGGATGGACTCGGCGTTCATATAGGCCATCATCACGACCTGGCCGCTGACAACGTCAAAAGCGATGGCGGGGACAAGGCCCCTTTCATCGAATCTGATTTCTTTTAAAAAATCGCTCATATTTTCCCTCCCAATACGTTTTCGAGTTTTACGTCGCCGGTATAGACCGCTTTGCCGATGATCACGCCGCTGACGCCGGTTTCTTTTAAGGCCGCCACATCGCTGTCTTTTGTCACGCCGCCGGAAGCGATCACCGCGGCGGGAACAGCAGACGCCATTTTTGCCATGGCCTCAAGGTTGGGGCCGACGAGCATCCCGTCGCGGGAAATATCGGTATATATGATGGTGGCCACACCGAGGTCAGCGATGATTTTCGCAAATTCCAAAGCGTCAAGATCGCTTTTTTCTACCCAACCGGCGATGGCCACCATCCCGTCTTTGGCATCGATACCCACGGCGATCTGTCTGCCGTATTTTTTTGCCGCTTCGGTGACAAGGCTTTTATCACGGACGGCGGAAGTACCCAAGATCACTCGGTCGAGACCGGCCTCAAGGTAGTTTTCGATCTCCGTCATGGTGCGGATGCCGCCGCCGATTTCGGCAAAAAGCCCTGTCTCTTGCCGCACTGCTTTGACGATCTCGTGGTTTACGGGATATCCCGCCTTGGCGCCGTCGAGATCCACAAGGTGTATGGCTTTCGCGCCCTTGGCCAAAAACTCTTTTGCTTTCGCCACGGGATCATCGGCAAAAACCGTTTTCTTATTGTAATCTCCCTGTAAAAGGCGGACACATTGACCATCGATCAGGTCGATGGCAGGTAAAATCTGAAAATCAGCCATCACAATACTCCCTTGGTGGAAAGAACCCCGTTGCCGTCAAAGGTGGCGGCATCTTGAAAAGCATGGGCAAAGGCCTTGAAAATGGCTTCGGCCATATGGTGGTTGTTTTTGCCGTAGCGTAAATTGATGTGGAGGGTCATTTCGGCATTATGGGAAAGGGCGCGGAAAAACTCTTCCATCATTTCCAAGGGGAATTCTCCGGCTTTTTCCGCGGTAAAGGCGGCGTTAAACACAAGGTAGCTGCGACCGGAAAGGTCGATAGCGGCTTCGGCCAGGGTCTCGTCCATAGGAATCAGGGCCGCGCCGTAGCGGCGAATACCGTTCTTATCGCCCAATGCGTCTTTCATGGCTTTCCCCAAAACAATGCCAATATCCTCCACGGAGTGGTGAGTGTCAACATAAAGGTCGCCCTGGCAGCTGACGTTGAGATCACAGCCGCTGTGCTTTGCGAAAAGGGAGAGCATGTGATCAAAGAAACCCATCCCGGTCTCAACCTCGCTGTTCCCTTCGCCGTCAATATCGAGATCAAGCTCGATTTCGGTTTCATTGGTTTTTCGAATCAAAGAAGCCTGTCGCATCACTTTACCTCTTTTCTATATATTCTTCCACCGTGTCAAGGAAGATTCTCATGTCTTCCTTGGAGCCGATGGTCACCCGTAGATAATCGTTAATCCTCGGCAAATCAAAATAGCGCACCAGGATATTTTGACTGCGGAGGTATTCAAACAGTTCTCCGGCGAAACAATTCCAGTAATGGATCATGATAAAATTGGTTTTTGAAGGCAAAACGTCGAAACCAATACCGCGTAAAGCCACGCTGACGCCTTCCCGCACCGCGCAGATGGTTTTGAGGTTAGCGTCCACCGTCTCCACGTCTCGCAGGGAAGCGATAGCTCCAACCTGGGCAATTCGATCCACAGGATAGGAGTTAAAGGAATTTTTCACCCGGTTGAGTCCTTCGATCAGCTCCCTGCTGCCGATGGCGAAACCCACGCGTAAGCCCGCCAGGGAATGGGATTTGGACATGGTCTGAACCACCAGCAGGTTGGGATATTTTTCAATCAAAGGGACGGCGCTTTCAGCGCCGAAACGGACGTAGGCTTCATCGATGATTACGACAACACCGGGATTTCTTTTGACAATGCTCTCGATTTCCCGGCGTGTCAAAGCGATGCCCGTGGGGGCGTTGGGGTTGGTGATGACGATGCCGCCGTTTTCCCTATGGTAGTCATCGACATCAACGGTAAAATCGTCCTTCAGCGGAATCTGTACATAGTTAAGTCCGTAATGCTTGCAATATACGGGGTAAAAGCTGTAGCTGATATCGGGGAATAAAACCGGTTTGCCTTGCTCGAAAAAAGCGTCAAAAGCAAAGGCCAGCACTTCGTCACTGCCGTTGCCGACAAAAACGTTTTCCGGGGTCACCTTAGCGTAATCCGCGAATGCTTCCCGTAAGGCGCAAGCCGCGGGATCGGGGTAGAGGCGCATATCTTCGCAGGCAGCCTCTTTCATCGCCGCCAGCACCGCTTCCCCGGGGGGGAAGGGATTCTCATTGGTATTGAGCTTGATCATCTTCACCTTCGGCTGTTCACCGGGGGTGTAGGGATCAAGCGTACGGGTTTTTTGATTCCAATAACAACTCATCATCCTATCCTCATTTCCGAATGGAAGCGCTTTTTGCGTGCCCCGTCAACCCCTCAGAGTTGGCAAAACGCACGATGTCGTCTTGCACTTTCATAAATGCTTCTTTATTATAGCACAATATCGTGGTTTTTTTCATAAAATCCGCCGTATTCAAAGGAGAAGAAAAGCGACCTGTACCAATGGTGGGAAGAATATGGTTAGGACCGGCCATATAGTCGCCCAAAGCCTCCGGGGTGTAGTGACCGAGGAAGAGGGCT
>CALFRX010000132.1 GCA_937919295.1 uncultured Peptococcaceae bacterium
AGCACCCTCCAGGGTCAGACGGCGAGCCATGATCAGGCCAATATCGCCGCTGCCTAAAATTACAGCTTTTTTACCGGGCATATAACCCATTCTGTTGACAAAACGCTGCGCCGTACCGGCAGTATAAACCCCTGCTGGGCGCGTGCCCGGAATGGCCAAAGCACCCCGGTTCCGCTCTCTGCAACCCATGGCCAAGATGATGGCCCCGGCTTTGATTTCTGCCAGCCCTTCACTATGGCTGACACAGGTAAGTTGATGATCCGCTGTGATATCGGTGACCATCGTGCCGCAGCGATAAGAAATGCCCATTTCCCTGAGGCGCTCGATATAGCGGGCAGCGTATTCCGGGCCCGTCAGTTCTTCGCCGAATTTATGCAGGCCGAAGCCGCTGTGAATGCACTGCTGCAAAATACCGCCGAGGCGATGATCACGCTCTATCACTAAAATATTATCGATGCCCTGTTCTTTGGCGCTGAGCGCCGCGGCCAAACCGGCGGGGCCGCCGCCGATGATCGCCAGATCCACATGGCTCATTTCTTCCGTGGTTTTCATCCCCTGTCCCCCTATTTCGTCTTCCCGGCCAAAATTTCAGAGCCGGGGCCTTTTTTCGTGATTTGTTCCATGGGGATGCCCTCTTCACGGCTGAGGATCTCCACCACCGTGGGCATACAGAAACTGCCCTGACAGCGTCCCATACCGCTTCTGGTGCGCCGTTTGACGCCGTCGATATCCGTGGCTTTGGGATTCTGCTGAAGCGCGTCTAAAATTTCGCCTTCGCTGATCTCCTCACAGCGGCAGACAATCCTGCCGTAGGCGGGGTTATGGGCAATGAGGGCAAGCCGCTCTTTTTTCCCCATCTCCCGCAGGGCGGGAATGGGACGGCGGTAAGGATAAAACACGCTGCGCTTCTGGGTCAAAACGCCGATTTGGCGCAGCATATCTTCGACATAGAGGGCAATGCCGGGGGAAGCGGCAAGTCCCGGTGAATCAATGGCCGCCACGTGGAGTACGCGGGGGTGCCCAGGAGATTGGGTAATGATAAAATCCCCGGTGTTACCGGCAGCGCGCAGCCCCGTAAACTGGGAAATCACGCCGTTTTTCGGTAAGTTTGGCACGGTTTTTAAGGCATCGCGCCAAACTCTGTCCAACCCGGCTTGGCTGGTTTTTTTATTCTCTTTATCTTCGATATCTTCCGCATTGGGCCCGATCAGCAGATTGCCGTGGGCAGTGGGTGTCACGAGAACGCCCTTGCCCAAAGCCGTCGGGGTCTGGAAGATTGTTTGTCTGGCCAGGGCAGCCATTTCCCGATCGAAAAGATAATATTCCCCGCGGCGGGGATGAATCGAAAAGAAATTATCGCCAATTAGCGCGGCAATATCATCGGCAAAAAGGCCGGCCACATTGATGACCATTGCGGCTTCTATGACTTCTGAGCCGGAGACGATCTCAAAATGACTGCTTCTATCGTGAAGGGCGGTCACGGGAAAATTGCATTTTAAAGCGACACCGTTATCCATGGCATTGCCCATGGCGGCGACGGTTAACGTATAGGGACAGACGATTCCAGCCTTGGGGGCGTATAAGGCGCCGACGGCGGCGGGATTGAGATAGGGCTCCATACGCCGAAGGCGGTCTTGTTCCACAAGGGCAAGATCTTCCACGCCGTTAAGCTTACCGCGGGTATAGAGCGCTCTTACGGTTTCCATCTCTTCGCTGCTGAAAGCAACCACGAGGGAGCCGTTTTGTTGATATGTTACACCCAGTTCCTCGGCGACACGGGGCATCAGCGCACAGCCTTTGACATTGAGTAAGGCCTTCAGCGTTCCCGTTTTGGCGTCGTAACCCGCGTGAACAATACCGCTGTTTGCTTTGGAGCTGCCCATGGCAACATCGTTTTCCTTTTCCAAAACAATCAGGGATAGATTGTATTTCGCCAGTTCCCTGGCGATCAGCGAGCCGACGACACCGGCGCCGATGATGGCGATATCGTACATAGAAGTCTCCTTTCGGATTTTGCACATAATGCTACAAATTAAATTATACTGTTTCCAGCGCCGATGTCAAGATTTCTCAGATGATAGAGAAAATCCCCACGGACGGATTTTGGACTACGAGATGACAGGCTGCCGAGAAAGGCTTATAACAACCGGAAAAAATACCGCAAACCTTTGCGCTAACACGCGAACAAAGGCTTGCGGTGCTTTTTTATCCTTAATTCCCCTGTACCATCTCGGTATAGTCCATGCTGACATACCCTTTGGTGCCGTCTTCCGTTTCGATATGGTAAAATCCGTCCTCTTCCCCGAGATAAGCGGCGGTATCACCCTGTTGTAAGGTGCCAAGCTTATCGGAATCAGCAGAGGCTTCCGCCCGAATATTCACGTAACTGTTGGTAACCTCCACAACAACGGCGTCAGGGTCGTAATCTGTGGCCATGATCTCGGAAGTTAGCACATAACCTGTTTTACCTTCCAGCGTAGCTACTTTAGACCAGGTATCGCCTTTTTCCACCAGTTCTAAAATGGCGCCGTAAGACACGGTGGCGACGATTTCATAATCCGAAGATTTCCCGGCGTAGAGATCAAGCACGTTAACGCTGGGCGTCATATAAGCTGTTTCCGGCTCTGTTTCGATTTCCGGGTTTGTTTCCGTGTCGTCGGCAGCATCATAATCTGTGGCCAGAGAAAATAGGGCCGTGTGGGCATAGCCGTAAACACCTTCGGCGATTTCCAGTTTCAGCCACTCATCGGTCTGTTTCAGACAGGTAGCGGTCTCCCCGCTGCTCATCGAATAGATCACTGCCGAGGCGGCGCTGGCCTTTTCGTAAACATTGGCGGTGTTTTCACCGACGGTAACGACTTTGCCGACAAAATTCGGGGTTTCCTCATTCTCATCGTTTTGCAAAAAGGAAAAGATGCCGTTAAAACCGCCGTTTTGGACGATGAGGCCAATGCTAAAACCGATGGCCAAACTAAAAATCGCTGTCAAAAGCAGGATCAGAACTTTTTTACCCACTGTTTTGTCTCCTTATTCTTCTGTATTTCTTCGTTCACCGAAAATCCCCAGTTTCAACGAACCGGCGAAAATCAGAATCAAGGCCAGCACAAACACGATGACGCTGTAAAAAGACGGCAACAAGGTGATCAGTACCGCCACAGTGCCGAATAAAAGGGTAATGGCGTAGATGAAAAGTACCGTATCTTTGTGGCTTAAGCCCAAGTCGAGCAGTTGATGATGAAAATGTCCTTTATCCGCCTGGAAAACCGGCTTATGCTGCCGCCGGCGGCGGATGATGGCGAAGAATGTGTCGAGGACGGGAATCCCCAAAATGATGATGGGTACAAACAGAGCGATCAGAGTCGCCCCTTCCGACAGCCCCAGCAGGGAAAACACCGCCAGCACAAAGCCAAGGAGAAGGGAACCGCAGTCCCCCATAAAGAGTTTTGCCGGATGAAAATTCCATTTTAAAAAGCCTAAAATACAACCGACAAGGACGATGCAGAGGGCAGCGACCACAGACAGACTACTGACATAGG
>CALFRX010000133.1 GCA_937919295.1 uncultured Peptococcaceae bacterium
AATCGGGAAATCAACCCCCTGCGCCGGGCGGAAGACTCCATACTGCTGGACAGCACCGCTCTGACCATTGAGGAAATAGCGGACCGCATCATTGCCCTGTGGAAGGAAAAGATGAAAGATGTTCTATAACTTCATATATCGTATCGTGAAATTTTTTCTGAAACCGCGGATTCGCCTTGAGGGTGCGGAACACATTCCTGCCGCCGGAGCCGTGATGCTCATTGCCAACCACATACACGCCTTTGACCCCATTGTCGTCGGTGTGGCCATGGAGCGGCCCGTACATTTTTTGGCAAAAAAAGAATTATTCAAAGGCAACTTGATCCGCTGGTTTTTCATAAAATTGCACTGCATCCCCGTGGATCGCGACAATACTGACAGAAGCGCCCTGCGCCGTGCCGTGGAGGTACTGAAAAACGGCGGCGTTTTAGGGGTTTTCCCCGAGGGCACGCGTTCTTTGGACAGCGAAATGCTACCTTTTAAAAGCGGCGGCAGCTACATTGCTTCCCAAGTGCCCTGTATGATCTTACCGATGGCTGTTACCGGCACCGAACGGCTGCTGCATTATCTGCAAAAACCCGTTACCCTAAAAATCGGCGAGCCCTTCCCTTACGTGGCCTTGACCGGCGAAAAGAGAAGAGATACTTTGGAGCGGATCACAAAAATGCAGGAAGAAGCCGTGAAAGCGCTACTTATGCCGACAGAAGACCGCTCTTGATGTCGGTTTGTCGTGAAATTTGACGGAAAAAACCCTGCTTATTTGTGAAGGAAATTGAAGAGAAGGTGCGAATTTTTAATAAGGTGATAATTTATGAAGATTACGATGGCAAAGAGCGCCGGTTTTTGTTTTGGTGTAAAACGCGCGATCCATATGGCGCTGGTTGCCGCGGAAGATGGCCCGGCCTGTTCCCTCGGGCCGCTGATCCATAACATGCGGGAAGTGGAGCGCCTCGCTGAATCCGGTGTCAGCTGGGCTGATTCCATCGACGAGCTCAAGGGAAACACGGTGATCATCCGTTCTCACGGCGTGCCGCCTGCGGTTATCACGAAGTTAAAAGACAGGGGTTATCGGCTCATCGACGCGACCTGTCCTTTCGTGAAAAAAGCTCAGGATATCGCCGCCAGATCAAAAGGAGTCGCCGATCTTGTGGTGATCGTTGGGGATAAACATCATCCCGAAGTGCAAGGATTAATGGGGTTTGCCGGAGAACACGCCATTGTCATCGATGGTTTGGCCGAAGCGCAACAGCACACTTACCCCGAAACGGTAGCGGTGCTTTCCCAGACCACCCAATCAAGGGAAGAATTCCAAAAGGTTGTTGGCCATATCAAAAATCAAGCCGCTCAGGTCATTGTCAACAACACGATCTGTGGGGCTACGGCGGAGCGTCAAACCGAGGTCGCCAAGATTGCCCGCGATGCGGATCTGGTCATTGTCATCGGCGATAAAAACAGCGCCAACACCAGAAAATTAGCGGCCATTGCCGCGGAAAACGGCGTCAAAACCGCCGTGATTGAAAACGGTTTAGAAATTGATAAAATAAATTTTAAAGATGTGCAAAAGATCGGCGTAACTGCTGGCGCATCAACTCCCGATTGGATTATCGAGGAGGTTCTTAAAGAAATGAAGGAGGACTCTGTAATGGAAGAGAAAATTTTGAATGAAAACGAAACCGCGGAAGCTACGGTGGAATGTGCAGTGAAGGAGGAACCCATTGTGACGGAAGAAGCGGCCGCTCCTTGCACGCCCGAGGATATAGTCGAAGAAGAAGAAACAATGGCAGCATCTTATGCGGCATACAGCAAAGATATTGCCCTCGTTCGTCGCGGCGAAAGATTGTCCGGTACGATCATCAAAGTTTCCGAAAATGAACTGATGGTCGATATTGGCGCAAAAAGTGAAGGGGTGATCCCCAGAAACGAACTGACTCCCAACGAAGCCGAACATATCGCCGAGCTGTTCAAAGAAGGCGACCGCGTTGACGTGGTCGTTTTGAGAAGAGAAAATGAAGACGGTCATCCGCTCCTCTCCAAAAAAAGAGTGGATGTCGATATTGCCTGGGAAAAACTGGCCTCTGCCATGAAAGCCGGAGAGATCCTTGAAGGCAAAGTCCTCGATGTGGTCAAAGGCGGTCTCCTCGTCGATGTCGGCTTAAAAGGTTTCGTTCCCGCTTCTCTTGTGGAAATGGGTTTCGTCAGTCAGCTTGATAAATACAAAAATGAAGTGATCAAATTCAAAGTTTTGGAATGCGATAAGAATCATAACAAACTGATTCTTTCCAGAAAAGCCTTCCTGGAGGAAGAAAAAGAAGAAAAAGCCGCCAAAGCCTGGGCTGAAATCGAAAAAGATCAGGTAAGACGCGGCGTTGTCCAAAGAATCACCAACTTCGGTGCTTTCATCGATCTCGACGGTGTCGACGGTTTGCTCCACGTCTCCCAGATGGCCTGGTATCGCGTGAACCATCCCTCCGAAATCCTGAATATCGGCGATGAAATCGATGTTTACGTCTTAAACGTCGATAGAGAAAACCAAAAGATCTCTTTGGGTTTGAAACAATTGATTCCCGATCCCTGGAGCATGGTGCCGGAAAGATATCCCGTTGACGCCATTGTCGAAGCCAAAGTCGTGCGCACCGCTACCTTCGGCGCCTTCGTACAGTTGGAACCCGGCGTGGAAGGTCTTGTGCATATTTCCCAGTTGGCTTGGGGCAGAGTCGCCAAGACCGAAGATGCCGTGACCCCCGGTGATATGGTCAAAGTCAAAGTGCTGGGCTTTGATCTGGACGGCAAAAAAATCAGCCTGAGCATCAAAGAAACCATGGATCGCCCCGCGCCTCAAGATGAAACCGCTCCCATGGGCGCGGCGGAAGAAGAAAGTTCGGAATACACTCCCGAAGAAGAAGTGGTCACCATTGCTGATCTTATGGAATCCGCCGAAGCCGATGAGGCTACCGAGGAGTAATCCCAAAACCATCTCCGAAATCATCTTATGTTAGATGCGATAACGTGATTAAGGGGTCTTATGCATGAAGAGGCCCCGCAAAAAGAGAGCAAGAGAGCCGGCTTCTGATGGAAAAATCAGAAACCGGCTTTTTTCATAATGAAACTGCCAAAAAGGCCACTGAACAGCGGCGGTGAGCAAATGCTTCAAGCCTTTGCCTGAAAATATCCTGGGTAATCCTATCGATACGGTAAGGCGGGATTTTGCCTGTGCCTTGGGGGATGCGGTTCCTTGACATCCTGTCAGCCTGGGAAAAGATTCGGCATATGCCGCTTTTTTCGCGTCCGGTTGACGCTGTTTCAAATTGACAAGAATCCTGTGGTTTGCTATAATTTTAATCATCAAAGAAAGGATCGGTGCATGACCTTTGGACGATTCGCCGGGGCCTGGAACAGATCAGTTTACCCAGCAAAAACATGGCGGCACAGTAAGGGGCAATTTTAGTTTGTCCTTAATGCTGTGCGCTTTTTTTTACTGCTCCAATGAGGGGAGGAAGTGCCCTTGACTGACGATCACCTTATTTGGCTGTTTCTATTACAATTATTCTTTATCTTTTTGAATGCCGTGTTCGCTTCGGCGGAGATTGCGGTCATCACCATGAACGATAAAAAGCTGGCGAAACTGACTGCCGCCGGGGACAAGCGCGCCCAGCGGCTTACCCTTCTCACAGAGCAGCCTGCTCGCTTTCTGGCCACAATTCAGGTGGGCATTACCGTGGTGACGCTGCTCAGCAGTGCTGTGGCCGCGGAAAACTTTTCCGGCCGCCTCACGGGCACTTTGATGAAACTTAATTCCGCCATCCCCGCATCGGTTTTCCGCGTGATCTCGGTGGCTCTGATCACGGTTATCCTGACCTACTTTACGGTGTTGCTGGGAGAATTGATTCCCAAACGGATTGCCTTGAAGAATGCGGAAAAGCTGGCCCTTTCCATGTCCGGCCCTATCTACGCTCTTTCCCGGTTTTTCGCCCCCGTCGTTTGGTTCTTCACCGTATCCACCAACGGCATTTTGCGCCTTTTCCGCATTGATCCCAACAGTGAGGCCGACGAAAACGCCGAGGAGGAAATCAGGATGATTCTCGACGCCGGCAAAGCCAAAGGCACCATCCACCCGGGAGAGCAGAGTATGATTCAGAACGTCTTTGAATTCAATGACATCTCCGCCGGGGAAATCATGACCCACCGCACGGAAGTTTTGCTTTTATGGCTCGATGAGACAGATGACCAATGGCGGCAGGCGATTTATGAGGGGCGTCACTCCATCTATCCGATTTGTGACGAAAGTCCCGATCAGATCGTCGGTGTTCTCTACGCCAAAGACTATATGCGACTTACCGACATCAGCCGGGAGGAAGTGCTGAAAAACGCGATGAAAGCAGCGGCCTTTGTTCCTGAAACCGTCCGCGCCGACGTCCTCTTTCGCAACATGCAAAAAACCCGCAATCACTTCGCCGTGGTGGTGGACGAATACGGCGGTATGAGCGGCATCATCACCATGAACGACCTCTTAGAGCAGCTCGTCGGTGATCTTGATGACGATTTGAGCCTGCCCCGGGAGACCCCGGAAATCGAGCGGGTTGACGCCAAAACCTGGCGCATCCGGGGGATTGCCCCCCTTGACGACGTTTCTCGGCAACTCGGCGTGATTCTGCCGGAAGAGGAATATGAGACCTTTGGCGGCCTTGTCTTCGGCCTTTTGGGCAGCGTTCCCCAAGACGGCAGCACCCCGGAATTAAGGGCCTACGGTATGCAGATCAAAGTGACCGAAATCAGGGAACACCGCCTGGAAAACGCCACGGTTACGCTGATGAGTGAAATGATGCCGGCTTCCCCATAAATCAGGCAAATCATGAAAAGTATAAAAATATAAAAAATAAACGTGCCGCTGTGTTGAGATACACCAGCGGCACGCATTTTATTGGATTATCTGCAAAAGGATGCTAACCGCCGATAATTGCTTCCATCGCCATTCCGGCATCCACGGCATGAGATTCGCTTAGAGCCCACGTTAATAAATACGGTGACAATGTAGCGGGGTTTGTAGTATACTTATTGTTGTTGGCATCTTTTTGAAATGAATAGAACTTAACCGTTGCCT
>CALFRX010000134.1 GCA_937919295.1 uncultured Peptococcaceae bacterium
CTTTTTCATATTTCACCTTCATCCACTCAAAGAGTCTGTTCTGCTGGCTGACGTCGCTGCGTAATACACGGGAGGCCATGGAGGGTACCACCGTCAGGGCCACGATCAAGCTGGCGATGAGAGAGTAACCGATGGTAAGTCCCATATCCATAAAGAGTTCTCTGCTCATGCCGTGGGTAAAGACGAGGGGCAGGAACACGCTGATCGTCGTTAAGGTCGAGGCGGTAATGGCGCCGGCCACCTGCTTCGCGCCGGCCACTGCCGCTTCCTTTACCGGTTTCCCTTCTAAGCGCATACGGTAGATGTTCTCAATGACAACGATGGAGTTATCCACCAGCATACCGACGCCCAATGCAAGGCCGCTCATGGAAATCAGATTCAAGGTAACGCCGGTGAAATACATCATGACCAGAGCGAAGAGAACGCTGGCAGGGATCGATACCGCCACAATGGCGGTGGGACGGATATCTTTTAGGCAAATGAAAAGAATGATAATCGCCAAAGCCGCGCCCATGATTAAGTTTTGCAGCACGCTGTCGATTAAAAGGCGAATGTATTCCCCCTGATCCATAAAGTCGTAATAATGCAGGCTGGGATTATCTTTTTCCAGGGAAGCCATCACCTCATTGATATTATCCGAAACCTCCGTGACGGAATAGTCCGATTGCTTTGCGAAACTCAGCAGAATACCGTTGTTACCGTTGACTTTGGTGTAAGTTTCACTGCTGGCGGCGGTGGCGACGAGGGCCACGTCTTTGACGCGGATATCATCGACACCGTCGATATCGAGTTCAAAGAGAAGCAGGTTCTTGATATCGTCGATGGACGTAAGCTCTTTCCCGACCTTAACGGCGTAATCCCCTTCGGCTGCCTCAAGGGTACCGGCAGGCATGGAAAAGTTCTGGGCGGCCAAAACACCGCTAATCATTTCTTTGGTGATATATTTTTTGATATTCGCCTTATTTTTGGCGGCAGCTGCCGCCGAAGAAAGTTTACCGCTCTGACTGTTGATTTGGGAAAGGCCGGAGTCTAACTGAGCCTTGGCGGTTCCCGCCTGCTCCGTTAGGGCCGCGCGGCCACTGTCCACAGCCTCCTGCTGTGTTTTTAAAGCCGCTATCTGGGTTTCGATTTCCGCGAGGGCATCCCGGGATTCCGTAAGGTTACCGTTAACCTCGCCAAGGGAGGTTTCCTTTGCGGAAATTGCGGCGTTGACCTCGGCAAGACGCTCCGTCAAAGCGGCAGGCGCTGGCTGTCCCTGATCGGTGTAAGTTTTGATCTGGGCATTCAGATCCTCTTTTTCAGCGTTGAAATCCGCAAGCTCTTTTTCCAAGGCAGTTTGCTCTGAGGCCAAAGTGGCGACGGTGGTAGTCAGCTGTTCTTTATTCTCGCTCAGCTGGGATAAACCGGTATTGATCTGGGCTTCGGCGGTATCGAGTTGTTCGGTGTTCTCCGCTACGGCATCATCCAACTGACCGTAGGCCGCCTCAATCTGAGCCCTGGCACTGGAGAGCATCGCTTTGGCTTTGCCGATATCGCCGTTGATGGAAGCGGCGATGGCTGCGTTGACATCGTCGATCAGGGCGTCGTCGATGGTGACGTCGATCCTGTTATCCTCAAGGCCGTAAGCGGTGACGGAAGCAACGCCTTCAATGCTTTCCAACTGGGGCATCAGCTTATCGCTGACGAAGGCGGAGAGCTCACCGGCAGCCATATCCTCCATATCGACAGAGCCCACCATCACGGGGATCATATCGGGATTGATCTGCATGATCATGGGGGCGCCGATATGTTCATCCTCCCAGTAGGGCGTTACCATATCGATCTTTTCCCGCATTTCATTGGCAGCGGTATTCATATCGGTCTCCTGATTAAACTCAAGGATGACCATGGAAGAATTCTCCGCTGAAACGGACGAAACGTTTTTGATGTTGCTTACCGTGGACATGGCCTGTTCCAACGGTTTCGTTACCACCGTTTCCACTTCTTCCGGGCTTGCACCGGTATAGGAAGTCATCACGATGGCGTAAGGTAAATTGATGTTGGGCAGCAAATCCAACTGCATGCCGGTAAAGGAGACCACGCCCAGAATCAAAACGATGATCACCGCCACAATGACGGTATATGGCTTTCTCACGCTGTACTTTGAAATCATCTATTCACACCTCAAACATTTTTTCAGGTTCTGACCACGATGAAACCATTGTTGCGGCCAAGGCGACGGGCTGGTCAGTTCTTCTTAGTATAACACCCTCCGTTTTACAGTGTCAACACTGTTTAACGGCTTCTTAACAGGAAAAGGCTTACCCATCATAGCTTTCTCTCTTGAAAACTATTTTGCGTAAACCCCTCTTATTCTCTTCTTTTTTCTTGCTGTTCAACGTTTGCTTCGGGAAAACTTCTATTTTTTATAAAAAATCCCGCGAATCGCACAAAATTGCTTCGCGGGATGATTGCTTCATCGTTATGTTTAGTTTTCGATGCCCTTCCGGGAAGGGATACCCTCATCATAGGGGTGCTTGATTTTCCTCACTTCGGAAACGTAATCGGCCAAAGCCACCAGTTCCGGTTCGGGCATTCTGCCGGTTAAAACCACTTCCCAGGCCGCCGGCTTGCTTTTCAGAAAGGTAAGCACCGCGTCGCGGTCGATCATATTGTTATTATAAGCAGACATCAGCTCATCAAAAATGATCATACGGCAACCTTCGGCCTGGGCTTTGCCAATGGCATTCTGAAATTGCCGGGTATACGCTTTTTTGGCCTCGTTTTTGCCATCGTCACTTAAAGTCCAGGAAAAGCCGAAGCTCTTTTCCGCGGGAACCACGTAAACGCCTTCAATATGCTCCAGCACATTACGTTCCGAAGATTGGTTTCCCTTCATCAGCTGGGTAAAAACAACCTTCTGTCCGCTGCCTACACAGCGCACCGCCAAACCGATGGCCGCGGTGGTTTTACCTTTGCCGTCGCCGGTATAAATATGAATCAAACCTGTTTCCATTATTTTGCCTCCGCATCAGCATCATGCGACATCGTAATCTATCTTAATCTAAATATATTCTTTTCTCCGCGGTTAAATCCTGCCGCGGCGAAAAAAAAGCATAATTTTAGAACATTGCGCAAATTTCCTTTTTCTCAAAGCTTTTTACTGTACAAAATACGTACGGAATTGATGATACAGATCATCGCCACGCCGGTATCGGCGAAAATGGCCAACCACATACTGGCGAATCCCAGCAGCCCGAGGATCATCACGAGGCCTTTGACGGCCAAAGCGAAGACGACGTTTTCCAATGCCACACGCCCTACTTTTCTGGCTATTTTCAGCGCTCTCGGCACGGCCTTCATTTCCGAAGTCATAAAAACCACATCGGCGGCTTCGATGGCCGCGTCGGCGCCGCTGCCCATGGCGGCTCCCACATCGGCGCCGGCCAGCACCGGCGCGTCATTGATGCCGTCACCCACGAACATCACCGCACCGCGGTTTTTCCGAATCTGCTGCAAAATCCTCAGTTTATCCTGGGGCATCAGTTTGGCGTGAACCTCATCCATACCGGTTTTAGCGGCAATGACCGCCGCCGCTTCTTGACGGTCTCCTGTCAGCATCGCCGTGGTGAGGCCGAGGGCGGCGATATCCGCCACCGCTTCCTTGGCGTCACTTTTTAACGTATCGGCAATCAGGATACGGCCGGCGAATTTGCCATCAACGGCCACCAGCACTTCGGTACCGTAAAAATCCCCTTGGAGATCGGCGAAAATAAACCCGGCTTCCTCCAAAAACGGTCTGTTACCGCAGAGAACTTCCGTCTCTTCCCAAGTTGCCACGAGGCCCCTGCCGGCAACTTCCCGAACGGCTTGAGGCCGCTGCAGAGAAAGTGACTTTGCCTTTGCCGCGGAAACGATGGACGCGCCGATGGGATGGGTGGAGGAAAGCTCCGCCGAGGCCGCGGCGGCCAGCAAATCATCAATGGAAAAACCTTCGGTAGGAACGACTTCCGTTACCTCGAAATTTCCCTTGGTCACCGTCCCCGTCTTATCCATCACCACTGCTTTCGCGTCTCTCAACGCCTCCAGGGCAACGCCGCCTTTGAAAAGAATACCGTGCCGAGAACCATAGCCAATGCCGGCAAAATAGGCCAAAGGCACGCTTAAAACAAGGGCGCAGGGACAACTGATCACCAGGAAGGTCAAGGCCGTATAGATCCAGTGATACCAATCGCCGGTGAAAAGAGAAGGCACCACCGCCGTGGCCACCGCCAAAATCACCACAAAGGGGGTGTATACCCTGGCGAAGCGGGTAATAAAGCGGTCGATTTTCGGTTTGCTGGCAGCGGCCTGCTCCACGGAATCAAGGATCCGTGTCACCATGGATTCGCTCAAAACCTTTTCCACCCTTATTTTCAGCTGTTCCGATGTATTGATACAGCCGGAAACCACTTCGCTGCCGAAAAACACCTGAACCGGTACGGGTTCCCCTGTTACCGCCGAAGTGTTGATGCGGCTCTCCCCTTCCACGACAATGCCGTCAAGGGGAATGCGGTCGCCGGGACGCACGAGGACAATGTCGCCGACAACGGCATCCTCCGCGGGAATCACCGTTACTTCATCGGCGATGAGCAGGTTAACCGTTTCCGGTCTGAGATCCACAGCGTCCATAATCTGGTTTCTGCTCTTTGCCACGGCCCGCTCTTCAAAAATCTCTCCCACAAAGAAGAACATCATCACCGCCACGGCCTCGGTGTACTCGCCGACGGCAAAAGCGCCGAGGGAAGCGATACTCATCAGAAAGTTCTCGTCAAAGACATGGCCTTTGACGATATTCTTGACGGCGGTCCATAAAACATTGCGGCCCAAAATGAGATAAGAGGCGATATACAACACGAGAGAAGGCAAAGGTTTGGCTGTGATCAATAGCGCGGCCAGGAAAAGGACGACGCCGATGGCGAGGAGAAGCAGATCGCGATTGCCTGCTTTGGCAAAATACGCTTCTTTTTTTATTTCCTTTTTTATGTCCTGGTCTTTTAAGGTCAACGTGATGTCGGGATCCGTTTCCCGACATATTTTTTCTATCTGCGGTTGCAGCCGCGCTGGAGACGCCGCCGTGAAACGCAGCTGTTTCGTGGGAAAATGCAGCGTCGCCCAGGTAATGCCGGGTAGCGCTCTCACCGCCGCCTCTATTTTTTCACCGTCGTCCTCGTGCTTCAGGTTCTCAACCTGAAAAACAGCAGTTTTTGCGGCGCCCACCGTCTTCCTGCCATCGATGACCTGGACATCGGATTCGATGGAACTGACGATTTCCTGAACCCGCGGCAACAGTTCCTCCTGCCGATCGGCGGCAAGCCGCAGCTGTTTCGTGGCAAAGGTGATGGAAGCGCCTTTCACCCCGGGCAGACCTTTGATTTTCTGCTCCATTTTCGCCGCGCAGTTGGCACAGGCTAAGTTTTCTAAAGTATATACGGCCTTTTCCACACCTTCGTCAGAGACAAAGCAGGTGCAAAAGGCGAGGCTTTCGCCGCAGACTTCGCAATGGGCGGCGTGAGGATTGCCGGTGGGACCGTTACAATCAGAACCGTGAACCGGTTGGGGCGGTCTTTGCCGGGAAGAAGCGCCGCCCTCAGCACTGTCCCCTCCCCGAACACCCTCTTTGCCGCCGCAGCCTTCCCGATGATGACAAGAATGATGTTGTTCCATGCTGTTTTCCCCTATTCTTTGATATGTTCATATCCCTGGCTTAAAATGGACTCGATATGAGCATCGGCCAGGGAATAAAAAATCGTTTTGCCTTCCCGTTTCGCCGCCACCAATTTCATTTGCTTCAAAAAGCGCAATTGGTGGGAAATGGCGGATTGGGTCATCCCCAAGGTGGCGGCGATATGTCCCACGCACATTTCGGAACAAAGCAGCAGGTAAAGTATTTTCACCCGGGTGGAGTCGCCGAATACCTTAAAAAAATCGGCAAGATCGTAAAGATCTTCTTCCGGCGGCATTTTACCCAAGAGTTCTTTGGTGATATTTTCATGTGCCGCCACAACCTCACAACAAGATTTATCATGATCTGATGGATTCATTTCATACCTCCCACTGAACGATTTCAAATATATTCGTTTCATACCCTTCAGACGCACAAACATATGAGCAATTGCTCATATGTTCATTATACCCCGGGCTTTCCTCTTGTCAAGACTTTTTTTCGTCCTCTTTTTGCTTTGCGGCACTTTTCATTATATGATAAAGCCCTCCATTGGTTGAAAAGACCTCTGCGACCAGGATTTTATGGATATCCGCTTTTTATGGTCCGGCAAAAAGATAAATTTGGGGTCAGCAATGCTTCCCCGGCACAGATAAAGGCGAAAAGGCAAATTCTCCGTAACAAAAAAAGAGGACGCCCCTAACGTCATAAAATGACGCAAAGGACATCCTCTTCTTTCGATTCATGTTTTAAATAGCAGGTGAAGACGGTGTTAAGGTTCCCGTGAAACCTCTTAAGCCATCAGTTTGCAAATCAGATCCGTCAACTCCACAGGGTTGTCCACGCTCATACCGCCAATGAGCCGAGCCTGGGCGTAAAGGATCTTTGCGTACTCCGCCACCTGTTCTTTATCGGCAGCGTAAAGTTGTCTGAGCTTCCCTGCCACAGGATGCGCGGCGTTGATATCAAGGAACACGTCGGCTTTGACGCCGCTGTCCGTGGGCATACTCTTTAAGACCCGTTCCATTTCCAGAGAGATTTTCCCCTCGGAAGTCAGGCAAACCGCGTGATTTTGCAGTTTATTGGTAAAGCGCACGCCTTTCACGTCGTCGCCGATGGCCTCATGCATATAATCAAGGAGTTCTTTGGCGGCTTCGTTCTCGCTCTTGATCGCTTCCTTTTGCTCTTCGCTGTCAAGGCCCGCGTCGTCAGCGCCGACGTTAACGAAGCCCTTGCCTTCGTATTCCAAGAGAATCTGCAAGACGAATTCATCGATGTTGTCGGTGAGGTAGAGGATTTCGTAGCCTTTGGCTTTGGCTGCGTCGGTTTGGGGCAGTAAATCAATTTTATCCACAGAAGAGCCGCAGGCGTAGTAGATCTTTTCCTGATCTTCTTTCATGCGGTCGCGGTATTCCTTGATGGTCACCGCTTTCTTTTCCGTGGAAGAATAGAAGAGCAACAGATCTTTGAGTTCTTCTTTGTGAACGCCGAACTCGTCGTAGACGCCGAATTTCAGCTGTACGCCGAAGATTTTAAAAAACTTCTCGTAAGTTTCCCGATCTTTTTTCAGCATCGCTTTCAGCTCGTTGGTGATCTTCTTATCGAGAGCTTTGGCAATGGCCTTGAGCTGATGATCGTGTTGTAACATTTCTCTGGAAATATTCAGGGAAAGATCCGCGCTGTCCACCAACCCCCTCACGAAACTGTAATAATCGGGAAGCAGATCGGCGCATTTTTCCATGATCAGTACGCCGCTGGCATAAAGCTGAAGTCCTTTTTCGTAATCCTTCGTATAGTAGTCATACGGCGCCCCACCGGGAATATAGAGCAGCGCGTCATAGGTCAAAAGCCCTTCGGTTTTGCTGTGGATAACCTTTAGCGGTTCCGTGTAATCATAAAATTTTTCCTGATAAAACTGCTGGTAATCCTCTTTTGTAACTTCGCTTTTGTTCTTACGCCAAAGGGGAACCATGCTGTTTAGGGTTTTCGTTTCCACCACGGTTTCCGTTTCCCCGTTTTCACTGCCCGTTAGCGGCCGTTGGCTGGCGACATCCATGCGAATGGGATAGCGGATATAGTCGGAGTATTTCTTTACGAGATTCTCAATGTGAAAGGAATCCAAAAATTCGCTGTATTTTTCTTCTGCGGTGTCTTCCTTTAAATATAGGGTAATCACCGTGCCGGTCTCCGCCTTGTCCAAAGGTTCGATGGTATAGCCGTCGGCGCCCTGGGATTCCCAGCGATAGGCCGTATCCGCGCCGTAAGCCTTTGTTTCCACCGTAACCCGGTCACTGACCATGAACGCGGAATAGAAGCCAACGCCGAACTGGCCGATGATATCGATATCCGCCGCCGCTTCGTTTTCTTCCTTAAAGGACATGGAACCGCTTTTGGCGATAACGCCAAGGTTGTTTTCCAACTCGTCGCCGCTCATGCCGCAGCCGTTGTCCGCCACGGTCAAAACGCGGTTTTCTTTATCAAGATTGATCCTGATCTCAAAATCGTCTTTGGCCAGCCCCACACCAGCGTCGGTCAGGGAACGGAAATAGAGCTTATCAATGGCGTCGGAGGCATTGGAAATCAACTCTCTCAAAAAGATCTCCTTATGGGTGTAGATGGAGTTGATCATCAGATTCAGTAATTTTTTCGATTCTGCTTTGAACTGTTTCTTTCTCAAAATAATCACCTTATTCTCATGTTTTAGCACTCGACTGATTAGAGTGCTAAAACTATTATACCAGTTTTCCTTTTTTTGTCAACCGTATTTGTTTCCGCAAAAACATTTCGCCGTGGCGTAGACGACCCCTTGCCGCCTCAGCCGTTTTGAAGTGAACCGCCCTAATAAAATCCGTTCCTTTGCCCCTCTCTGTCAATCCTCCAAAAAACGGGCGACTTCCGGAAACATGGCCACACTCCGGTAGAGGATGCCCTGCATATAGCTGATTAGAATGCCGTAATTGGTTACCGGCACTGCTTGACGGTGGCCGTGGTTGGCGCGATAGCGCATTTCCCTTTCATTGAGCATACAGCCGCCGCAGTGGATAACCATGGCGTAGGCCGTCAAATCATCGGGAAACTCCGTGCCGGAGCAGAAAGAAAAGTCTGGGTGCACCCCTGTATACTGCTGAATCCAGCGGGGGAGTTTCACGGTACCGATGTCGTCACATTGGCGATGATGGGTACAGCCTTCG
The DNA here is from genome assembly GCA_937919295.1 of uncultured Peptococcaceae bacterium. Lineage (GTDB taxonomy): Bacteria > Bacillota > Dehalobacteriia > UBA7702 > UBA7702 > UBA7702. The sequence continues at coordinate 8,875 of CALFRX010000134.1, forward strand.
GCGATCAGCACCCGATCACCGTCTTTTAACGTATCAATGGCCCGCACACCCTGAACCGCTGTTTTGAGATAACCCTTATAACGGGCGATCAAAATGGAAAAGGAAGTTAAGGCCACGTCTTCAGGGGTATCCGCCGCGGCCTTGGCGAAGACCTGGCTGTCGGTAATGATAAGGGCCGGTTTTTTGGTGAGATTCGCCAAGGTTTCCTTTAGCCCGGATTCTTTTGCCACCACGGCGATACCATCGGCTTCCAGAATATCTCTAATCACCTGTTGCTGCGGAAGAATCAAACGGCCTTTGGGCGCTGCTTTGTCAATGGGAATCACCAACACGGCGAAATCGCCGGGACAGAGCAGATCGCCAACGATTTTCAGTGTCGTCTCCTCGGTTTTGGCAAGGTGAGCGATACGCTCTTTTAAGTCTTCGATATGATATTTTTCCACGGCGCTGATGAGGATCTCTCTTTCGCCAAGGGCCGGCGGCGCGGACAGAAGATCGCTTTTATTGAGGGCGACGATATAGTTGATCCCCTTTTCCTCAAAAAGGTGGATCAATTCTTCGTCCGCCGCGGTCTTCCCCGTTTTCGCGTCGACGACGAGAACAGCCACGTCGGTTTTATTTAAAACTTGCCGCGTCTTTTTCACCCGCAAGGCGCCGAGGGCGCCTTCGTCGTCAAAGCCGGGGGTATCGATGATCATCACCGGCCCCATGGGCAACAGTTCCATGGCTTTATAGACGGGATCCGTCGTCGTTCCCTTGACCTCGGAAACCACGGCCAGATCTTGATTGGTCACAGCGTTGACGACGCTGGATTTGCCGGCGTTGCGACGGCCAAAAAAACCGATATGCACGCGGCTGGCGGCAGGCGTATCATTGAGTCCCATAATATGCTCCTAAAACCTGTTTTAAAATCTGAAATCGCGCTTGCCCGTTTCGATCTCTTTCAGGTTGTTACAGGCGATCTCTTTTGTTCTTTCCCGGGGAATCCGTTCCAATTCCTTTTCGATAAGGGCTTCTCCTAATTTTCTCGTTTCCGGGGAGGCGTAGTCCATCAAATACTCTTTCAGCGTCATCAAGGCGTTGGGGTGGCAGCAATTTAAGATTTGACCGCTTTTGCACAAGCTCATAAAGCGGTCGCCGGTGCGGCCTTCCCGGTAGCAGGCAGTACAGAAAGAAGGGATGTAGCCCATTTCCATGAGCCAGCGAATGATTTCGTCCAAGGTTCTCTGGTCGGAAACATCGAATTGCTCCGTATCGTGGGGGCGTTCTTCTTCGCTGTATCCCCCCACCGAAGTACGGCTGCCGCCGCTAATCTGGGAGACGCCAAGGTGAAGGACGGTTTTGCGCACTTCCTCACTTTCTCTGGTGGACATGATCATGCCGGTATACGGCACGGCAATGCGGATCAGCGCGCAGATTTTGGCAAAGATATCGTCGCTGATGCCGTTATCGAAAACAGAGGGGTCAATATCATCGGCCTTCTTGATCCGGGGTACGCTGATGGTGTGGGGACCCACGCCGTGAACGGCTTCCAAATGTTCCGCGTGCATCAAAAGACCGGCAAACTCATATTTATAGAGTTCCAAACCGAAGAGCACGCCGAGACCGACGTCGTCAATGCCGCCTTCCATGGCCCGATCCATGGCTTCGGTATGGTAGTTATAATCATGCTTTGGCCCGGTGGGATGAAGCTTTTCGTAGCTTTCCTTGTGATACGTTTCCTGAAAGAGGATATAGGTACCGATCCCCACATCGCAGAGTTTTTTATAATTTTCCACGGTGGTGGCGGCGATATTCACATTGACCCGGCGAATGGCGCCGTTCTTGTGTTTGATATTGTAAATGGTCTTGATGCTTTCCAATATATATTCGATGGGATTATTTTTGGGATCTTCCCCGGCCTCGAGGGCCAGGCGTTTATGACCCATATCCTGTAAGGCGATGACTTCTCTTTCGATTTCCGCCTGGGTCAGTTTTTTTCTGGCAATGTGCTTGTTTTTGGCGTGGTAGGGGCAGTAGACGCAGCCATTGACGCAGTAATTGGAAAGGTAAAGGGGGGCAAAGATCACGATGCGGTTGCCGTAAAAATCCTTCTTGATCTGTTCCGCCAAGGCTTTGATTTTCTCAATGACCGCAGGATCCTCACAAGCCAACAAAACCGAGGCTTCCCGGTGGCTAAGACCTTTGCGCAGTTGGGCTTTTTCAAGAATCTCAGCGATCAACTGCAAATTATTTTTATTTTCTTCGGCGTAAGCAAGGGTGTCGACAATCTCTTCATGATTGATAAATTCATCGGCACAAAGTGATTTGGGGTCATACTGATATGACATAATTTCTCCTTTCTTTCGGGTCAACTGTGTTTTCCCGTCAGGGCATATATTTGTAATCGCCTTTTGCAACGACAACATGACAACCGAGGTGCTCCATACGGCGTTTTAAATCATTAAGACATTCCGCCGCTTCCGAGCCGTAGCTCCGTTTATTATTATAGAGCAGGTATTTCATCCGTACATCGGCGGGGGATAGATTGGGCATCACCACATTGGCGCCGGCTAAAATCCCCCTTTCCCTGCCGTCCTCCGCCGCCGTCCCCAAAGCCGTGGTGGCAGGGAGCAGCACAGAGGGAAGGAGCAGACGGATGATTGATAGCAAAACAAGGGTCAGTTCCACACTGCCGGGAGACTGCTCGCCAAAGGGCGTGTCACTGTGGGGCAAAAAAGGCCCGATGCCCACCATCTGGGGATTAAACCGCTGCAAAAAGCGGAGATCTTCAATAAGATACTCCATTTTCTGAAAAGGGGAACCCACCATCATGCCGCAACCCACCTGAAAGCCGGTCTTTTTTAGCGTTTCTAAGCAGTCTATCCTGTTTTTCAGGGACATCTTGGCCGGATGGAGCTTTTGGTAGTGCTCCGGCACAATGGTCTCATGACGCAGCAGATAGCGATCGGCGCCGGCCTCAAACAGCAGACGATAACTGTCTTCACTGCGCTCCCCCAAGGACAGGGTAACGGCGACAGTGGGGTATCTTGCTTTGATCTGGCGGATCACGGCGACAAGACGCTCATCAGTGTACCAGCCGTCTTCGCCCCCCTGTAGGACAAAAGTACGAAAACCGAGGCTGTAGCCAACGTCGCAGCAAGAGAGAATTGTCTTTTCATCGAGACGGTAGCGGGAAACCTTTTGGTTGCTTTTGCGTATGCCGCAATAAAGACAGTCGTTTTTACAGTAATTGGAGACCTCGATCAAGCCACGGATATAAACATCGTCGCCATAGACGCTTTGCCGCACGGTCCGGGCCACAGCAAACAGGTAGGCTTTTTCCGCTTCGCCGATCTCTGTGAGCAAAGTCAGAAAATCCCCGTCGGAAAGATCGCGGTTTTGCCGTAAACGGTCAATGATTTGTTTCATAATCGTCCTCTCGGTCAGCGCATCAAACTTGCGCGTAAATCGTTTTGACGCTGACGCCGTCGATTTTGCCGATTTTTCCGGAAATGGCGTTGATCACATCGAGGGGCGCGTCCACAGCGACGCTCATGATATTGATCTCTTTTTCCCGATAGGGAACGCCCATTCGGCTGACAATATAATCGGCGTAATGATGCAATATCGCGTTGAGCTTATCGGTACTTTCGGTCTTTTGAAGGATAATGCCGATCAAGGCAACTCTTGTTTCCATAAAACCTCCCCCTCGGTCAAATAAAAAAATGCGCCAAGAAGGCGCATCGCAACCGGCAGACAAAATACGCGTAAGTGAATTTTATCTACAGGACGACAGGACGGCACGGCAAAACTCTGCCGCGAACATAACCCATCATTCACGCCTTCCATCTCAAAACGAATTTCAATGTCAGGAAATTTCATTATCTATCACTCATTTTTATGAGTCGATTTTTTCCCATTATAACACAAAAAACAGGAGTTACAAGGAAAAATCGTGGAATTTTTTGTTCCGTTCATTGTAAAATCTTCACTTCTCTCCGTTACCGCCGGGCCAGAAACAGCCTTTTTTTACGCTGTTTTCTGCGCTTACCACTACTTTGCGCCACGAGACAGCGATCAAGAAAAAACACTGCGCTAAAAATACAAAACCATAACAACAAACCCATGGTCTCCCCTTCTTTCTCCGCGAAGACGCGTTTATTACAAGGGGAATGATAGCATAACCCATGGGACTTTTCTGGTACATCATAGCAAAAGCGGTTATGAAAATTCCTCTTCGTGTTCTTTGAAGAAATCGCGATAGACCTCGATATCTGCCAACTTGGTCCAGATTTTATTTTGCGGCGGCGTTTCGTCGAGGTCGTAAATTTTAGCAAAGGGCAGAGCCAAAAGAAACGGGGAGTGGGTGGCGACAATAAACTGACAGTGATAAAAGCGCGCGGAATCTTCGATGAAGCGAGCTAATTTTAGCTGAAATTTGGCGGAAAGGCTATTTTCCGGCTCGTCCAGCAGATAGAGGGCGTGATCCTCAATGGCTTCGGTAAAATAGGCAAAAGCGCTCTCGCCATTGGAAAGCTCCCGCTGATTTTGCATCAGCCGCTCCCTGACATATTGGGATCGCGTCTTTTTCCGGGCGTCGTTATGCTTTTTGAGGTCATCGATATCGTTTAAGGTCTTTAGACGCACATTGGCCTTTTTTATCTCGGTATATTCACAAAACAGATGCTCCCGCCTCATATCGATCCCTTCGTTAAGACCGCGCAGTTGGAGCAGGGCGTCAAAAACATCGTCGCTGGTGATGATCTTGCTTTTCCCTGGAAGCTTCGTTGGGGAGGAAAGTTGATGGTCGCAGCCTTTGACATAATCGTCAAAAAAGCTGCTGCGGTTAAAGCGGGATTGCCGTCTGACGCCTAACTTCTCCGCAATGACGTTGAGCAGCGTCGACTTACCGCTGCCGTTGCCGCCGGCGAAAATCGTCACCGGATCGAAGGTAAAACCCGACAGTTCCCGGTAGCAGAACACCTGAAAAGGATAGAACGTTTGAAAACAGGTGGAGCGGATGTCGTTTAAATAGAGCTCCTCTTCCTCCCTGCTCACGGTCTGAAATTGTTTTAAATAAATCATAACGGCCTCACCTTTTGCTGATATCATGATAAGAGGGATGTTTTTGGTACCTTATTCATGTATAATAACATTATAAATGGTCACTGCGGTCTTTTCTGATGGGGATGCTTGCGATCCGTTCATCGTTTGCCTCATACCGAGAAAGCCGTCATGAAAAGGAGGGAATTTTATGCTCATCGACCCGCCGAAAAAACTGACGATACTGTTCATTCTGGAGATTTTAAAAAGAGAAACCAATTACGATCACCACATTTCCCAGCAGGAAATCATCGGTCTGCTCAAAAGAGATTACGACATGGAAATAGAAAGAAAAAGCGTTTCCCGGAACATTAACGATCTCATCGACGCCGGTTACGACATTGTCTGCCATAATGGCTATTATCTCGACTCCAGGGATTTCGAGTATAGCGAGTTGCGTCTGATCATTGATTCCCTGCTCTTTTCAAAAAACATTCCTCACAGCCAATGCAAAACACTGATCAGAAAGCTGATCAACCTGACAGATCGCCATTTCAACGCCAGAGTGCGCCATATCTCCACGATGCCGGTGCCGAAAACCGATCACCGGCAGGTTTTTTACACGGTTGAAGTCCTCGATGAGGCAATCACCCAGAACAAAATGGTCTCTTTTTACTACAATGAATACCGCACCGACAAAAAGCTCCACCACAAACGGGATACGAGATATACGGTAAGCCCCTATCAGATTGCCGCCACCAATGGCCGCTACTATCTGATCTGCTGCACGGAGCATTACGACAACATCGCCCACTACCGTATCGATCACATTGAAAGCGCCGAGATCATGGACAACAAGGCAAAACCAATGAAGGAGGTCAAGGGCTTGGAGCACGGCCTCGATCTGCCCAAACACATGGCGGAGCACATCTATATGTTTTCCGGCGAAAGCCGACGCGTGCTTTTCCGCGCCGAGAAATCCCTGGTCGATCAGATCATCGACTGGTTCGGCACCGACCTGACCTTTTCCAACGAAAAGGAAAACAGCGTTGATGTTTCTGTCCGGGTCAACGAAAACGCCATATTTTGCTGGCTCCTCCAATACGGTCCCTTCTGCGAAGTATTGGAGCCCCTTGACCTGCGGCAAAAAGTGAAAGACGCCGTGACGGAAATGGCAAACCGCTACGCAAGAGAACCTTTATAAAAAGCACATCTAAAAATTGGGCTCATCCTCAAGGTGCGGCTACCGTCTTTATTCTTTTCATAGCTGTAAGACAGTGTCATACAACCATCACCTCTCCTTCGTCTAAAATCATATTTATGGCACAAGGAGTCACTTTAAGGGTCAGAGACTGGGCTTTTTTCTATTTTTTCGCTTCTTTTGCTAACATACCGTTTCTTCTTTTGTTTATTATAGCACATTTTTAGCATCATTTGCGGTTAGAGCCGTTTTATGTTATAATTACAAAATCCTGGCCTGCCCAAAACATGGCCAACTTCGCGAAAGACCATGGGCGGTCACGGCAAAGACAGCGACCCGAAAGAGGTTAAACATATGAAAATCATCCTTGGCATCACCGGCGCCAGCGGCGCCATTTACGGCATCCGCTTGCTGGAAACACTGAAAAAGACAGAACACGAAGTGATCCTGATCATCAGCGATTGGGGTAAAAAAACCATTGCCTTGGAAACCGACTATACCCTCAACACGGTGATCAACCTGGCGGACACAGTCTATGAAAATGACGACCTGGCGGCAGCGGTCTCCAGCGGTTCTTTCGGCGCGGACGCTGTCGTCATTGCCCCTTGTTCCATGAAGACCTTATCCGCCGTGGCCCACGGCTACAGTGAAAGCCTCATCCCCCGCGTTGCCGACGTGGCGTTAAAAGAGCGCCGTCCTTTGTTGCTGATGGTCAGGGAAACGCCTTTTAACGCCATCCATTTGGATAATATGCTAAAGGCAACCCAAGCCGGGGCCATTCTTGTGCCACCCCTCGTCGCTTTTTACCACCGACCCCAAACAGTGGACGATATCATCAACCAAAGCGTGGGCAAAGTATTGGATCTGCTCCACATTGAACACGACCTTTTTCCCCGCTGGGGAGCATAAGCCAAAAGAAGCAAAAACAAAAGTGCAAGACCGGGTATTCCGGGCTTGCGCTTTTATTTACTTTCATCATTTTACCGATCTTTCAAGGGAAACCCCTTCTCCACCGTGCTTCTCCCCCAATGGCTGCCAGCGGCAACAGCGAAGGTATAGACCGTCGATGACGGCGAACAAGACATAACCCAAAAGTCCTAAAAGAACAATGCCTGTAAACATATCGACATAATTCACCCGGGTCCAGGAATTCATAATATAATAGCCCATGCCATAGCGGGCGCCGAAGGTTTCCGTGAAGAACAGTACCGATAAGGCCGTTCCCATACTCACCCGCAAGGAAGAAAAGATCGCGGGCAGGGTTGCCGGAAATACGACGCGGCGAAACATGGTTTTATGGGACGCGCCCAACACTTTAAGGCAGGCGTAGGTTTCCTGGGGAATGGCTTTGGCGGCGTCACGGGAGGAAACCGTTACCTGAAACACCACGATCAGAACGATCATCGTCACCTTAGCCGCCTCGCCCAAACCGCAAATCAGCATCACCAAAGGCAGAAGGGCGATTTTTGGGATGGGGTAAAGCAGATAGACCAACGGCGAAAATACCTCGTCAAAGCGGGGGAAATAGCCCATGGACAAACCAATCGCCAAACCGATGAGCAGGGAAATCGCGATCCCCGCGGCGATCCGCCCCAAACTGGCAAAAAGATGCAGATACATACCACCGGAAATAAAGTGGAAAAAAATGTTTTGCAGTACGGCGACGGGAGACGGCAAAAAAGCCACCTTGAGGGTCACTGAAAAGAGATACCAGAAGACCAGCAAGGCAATGAAGGCCCATAACGTTGTATCCCCGGAAAAACGGAGTTTTTTCATTGCCATATCTCACCTGCCATTTTCCTGAGCTCCAAGGCAAAGTCATAATATGCTTTGCATAGCCGAAGCTCCTCCTTGCCAAAAAGGGGGTTATCGACCACCCGAGCAATGCGCCCGGGAGATGGCGTCAGCAAAGCGATTCGCTGCCCCACGCAGATGGCCTCTTCCACACTGTGGGTGACAAAAACCGTCGTTACCGCGTATTTCTCCCAAAGTGACAGGAAGATACTCTGCATCTTTTCGCGGTTGATGGCATCCAATGCGGAAAAAGGCTCGTCCATCAATAAAACCTGGGGCTTGAGCAAAAAGGCCCTGGCAATGGCCACCCGCTGCTGTTCGCCGCCGGATAATTGCAGCGGATATTTCTTTTGGAGGCTCAAAAGGCCCAAGTCCGTTAGCAAGGAGGAAATATGTTCTTTTTCCGTTTTGAGGGCGTCGCCTTTGATTTTCAGGCCCAACACCGCGTTTTCATAAACAGTGGCCCAGTTTAGCAATCCGTACTGCTGGGGCACAAAACCGATCCGGTCCTTTTTCGGTTCAGGAACGGAACCGTTCAGCAAAACGTTACCGGTATAGTCGGTATGAAGACCCGCGATCACTTTTAAAAGCGTCGATTTTCCGCATCCCGAAGGGCCGATCATGGCGCAGATGGCCCCCTTCTCCACTTCCAAATGCAAATGCTCCAAGACTTTGACGCGCTTTCCCGCCGATTCATAGGAAACGGAAACATCCTCTACTGCAATCAACTGTTTTTACCTCGCAAATTCAATGTTTACCAGATCGTCATAAGTTAGGTCTGCCGTTAAAAGTCCCCGTTTGGTCATCCAATCCAACACGTCAGCAACATCCCCCTCAGTGGGAACCGTGGCTTCCCGGTAAACCGGTAAAATAATGGTACCGCCTACAGATTCGGGAAAACCGGCTTCTAAAATCAGCCAATCCATATATTCTTCCGGCGGCGTATCGTTTAAATAGGCCACCGCTTTGTTATAGGCGCGCACAAAGGCCGCCACCGCGTCGGGATGGTCTGTCGTCAGCGTAGAGAGCATGGCAAGACAAGTGGCGTTTAAGCCCAAATCCGCCGAAGAAGCAAGGACCGTGGCGCCGCTGTCTTTAGCGACACTGACTTGGGGTTCGGGCATCGTAGCTGCATCCACGCTGCCGTTAATCAGCATTTCCATGCGCACTGTGATCTGGGGAATGTAGGAATAGGTCACACGGTCCTTCGCCACACCGTAATGGGCCAATATCCGGTCGCTGGCATAATCCATAATGGTATTTTCCGACAGGGTCAAGGTTTTGCCATCAAGTTCTTCTATCGAAGTGATGTTGCTCTTTGCCGACGCCAAAATTTGCTGACTGCCGTCGGTGGAAAGGATGACTTCAAGATCGAGATCACTTTGACGAAACAGTGTCACGGCGATCAAATCCGTGGTCACCGCGTTCACGGCATTGCTTTGAATGGCGCTGTCCCGGTCGGCGGCAGAGGTAAACGCCTCGATTTTTACGTCTACGTTCTCTGCTTCAAAATAGCCCAGATGCTGGGCGACGATAAAGGGGATCGCTTGGGTATCCGGGAGAGTACCGATGACGAGGGGCTCGCCATCGTTTAAGGTTTCCGTGGCTTCCTGGGGATCCCCCCCGGTGCAGGCGCTGAAGGTCGCGCATAAAAAGACGCATAGGAGCGCAGTGATGATTTTTTTCTTCATGTTGATTCCTCTTCCTTTCAAGTTTTCAAGTTTTCAAACTTCTCTTTCTTTTTATAATTTTATAATTTCATGATTTTTACAGAAATAAATCTGCGGTCACGAAAATCAATAAAACAATGCTGATGATCTGATTTACCTGATACGAAGCAAAAATCACCTTTCCGTAATGACGTGGGGAGACCAAACGGTGTTCGTAGAAGAGAAAACCGCCGATCAGCAAAACGCCGATCCCGTAAATCCAGGTAAGCTCCGTAAGAAAAATCAGGGAGAATAGCAATAAAAACGTTCCGATATGAAACGCGGCAGCAATCATAAGCGCCGTTCCTTCCCCAAAGCGTACGGGAATGGAATAAAGCCCCTCTTTCGCGTCAAAGTCGCGATCCTGGATGGCGTAAATAATATCGAATCCCGCAACCCAGAGTACGTCGGCAAGACATAAAACACAGGCGACAAAGTTCAGCCCCCCGGTCACGGCGATCCAAGCCCCTGCCGGCGCCACAGCGCAGGAAAGACCCAAGATCAGATGACAAAGCCAGGTAAACCGTTTGGAGTAGGAATAGACCACAAATAAAACAGCGGCAACGGGCAGCAAATAAACACAGATTCGGCCCAAAAAGGCCGCGGCGATGAAAAGCAGCACGGCACAGACAAGGATCAAATAACAGACTTCCCGGGTGCGTAATTTTCCGGCGGGAATGTGCCGTCCCGCGGTACGGGGGTCTTTGGCGTCGATATCCCGATCCGCTACCCGGTTTAAGGCGTTGGCGCCGGTACGTCCCGCCAGAAGCGCCACAAAAATCCAAAATACAGTGGCGAAAGCAGGGAGTCCGTGAGCGGCAAGGAGCATCCCCACAATACCGAAAGATAAAGAAAACAGGGAATTGGAGAACATGACCAGTTCGCCGTACATCCGTATTTTCGTTCCGATTTCAGTCCAAGCCATAAGATTGCCACCTTTCCGATACTTTGGCTTTCACCGAATCTGCCATGACAATATCATTAGGCCAGGGACGGGTATGCCCGTCTATGGGCAATTTTTTGGTGGCGTCCACACCGATACGGCCCCTGGCGTCAGCGGTGGCGAAAAAGATATCGCGCTGGGCGTCAATATTATTGAAAATCTTCCAGGCCACGAGAGAAGGATCATGGGGATTCAGCCCCTCGTCAATCACCACGATCACCCGGGCAAAAGCGCATGAGGACAACGAGAACAACGTGTTGACAATGGTTTCTGCGGATTTCGGGCGGTCTTTTGTCAAAGCCACCACCAAAGCGCCGTCATAACAGGATGCTGCTTTGATACTCGGATAGTCTGCCCTCAGTTGTACCGCCAAAGCAGCCGCCTGTTCCCTGTCTATAGACGTCAAGGGCAGTGTTGTTGCTTTTGTAGTGGCGTCCACGCCCAATTTTGTACCGTAACAGGGGCGATCCGAAGAATGATCCAAGACGTCAAGAGGCCCCTCCGCGAATACGAGATCGTGGACAAAATCGCAGTGTTCCAATAAATCCCGGAAGACGGCAGCGTAATCATGGGGGTTTCTCGTTTCATCCACAAGAATGATCATTTTGGTATACATCATTTGCGCCATGCCCCAAAAGCCATGAAAGATCTTGCGGCTATGCCCCGGATACTCCTTTTTTGCCGAGACGATGACGCAGTTATGAAAAACGCCTTCCATGGGGAAACTGATATCCACAATCTCAGGATAAATCATACGCAACAGCGGCAGGAAGAAGCGTTCCGTGGCTTTTGCCAGATAGCAATCTTCCATGGGCGGACGTCCCACAATGGTGCAGGAATACACGGGATTCTTTTTATGGGTGATACAAGTCACGTGAAAAACAGGATAATCGTCGGTTAAGGAGTAATATCCCGTATGGTCGCCGAAAGGTCCTTCCCTGCGGGTTTCATCGATGTCCACGTAACCTTCCAGGACAAACTCGGCGTGAGCGGGAACACGGATATCATTGGTCACACACCGCACCGTTTCCACCGGCGCGTTGCGCAGGAATCCCGCAAAGAGCAGTTCATCGATGAACTTCGGCAGCGGCGCGGTGGCCGCGTAGATGGTGGCGGGATCAGCGCCAATGACGACGGAAACGGGCATTCGGTTCCCCCGGGCTTTGTATTTTTCATAGATGCGCCGGCCGTCTTTGTGGATATGCCAGTGCATTCCCGTGGTTTTGCGATCAAAAACCTGCAAACGGTACATACCAACGTTTTGTGTACCGTCTTCGGGGTCTTTCGTAAAAACCAAAGGCAAGGTCACAAAGGGGCCACCATCTTCGGGCCAGCAATGTAAAACCGGCAAAGTGGTTAAGTCCGGATCCTTTTCAATGACCTCCTGGCAGGGCCCGTGTCTTACCTTTTTCGGAAAGATACGCAGCAGCGGGGTCAGCCCCGGCAGGGCGGCAAACCGCGCCGGCCAGGAAGTATAGTGGGACATATCGAGAAGCTCCTCGACCCGCTTGCCCACATCGTCCAAAGACGTCAATTCAAAAGCCAGCTTTATCCGCTCCCAGGAGCCGAAGGCATTGATCAGCAGCGGATAGGGGGAATCCTTTACTTTTTCAAAGAGTATGGCCGGTCCCTCTGTTTTCATAACGCGGTCGGCGATTTCCGTGATTTCCAACCTTCGATCCACTTCCACGCCGACGCGGCGCAGTAAATGCTGATCTTCTAATATCTTGATAAAGGCCTGCAAATCTTGGTATGCCATCATCAGTCCTCTTTTCTTTTCTGTTCCATCTTTCGATATATTCGTTATATAGGAAGCCATAGGAATAAAGCAAGTTTATCATAGTTACTTTGTTGTTGTCAAACGACCAATATCCGCCAAAAGCGCTGGAATAACCTGTGGCGTCCGCCGCGATGAGGCTAAAAAGCCGTTTCTTTGCCATGGCAAAGAAACGGCTCCTTTTCAGTGTAAGCAACACCCGTGTTTTGAGCCTCGGATCACGGATCCGGGGGCCCCGGGCAAAACCGTCAAACTTCGTCAGTGGGCGTCAAAAGAGACGCAGAGCGCATGAGCAAGGCAGCGCTTTCCGCCCTTGTGGCGTCATTTGCCGGGCGGAAACTGTGATCGGCATAACCGGAAATCACGCCGTTGGCCGCGGCCGCGGCCACCATGGCTTTGGCCCAGGAGGCGATGGTATCGTTGTCGCTGAAAGACGTTTCTGTCTCTGCGGTTTCCTCCATTTGAAACGCTCTGCCGATGATCACGGCAATTTCCTGGCGGGTGATATTCTGATTGGGACGGAAGGCACCGTCGGGATAGCCGTTGATGATGTTGTTCTCCGCGGCGAGGGCAACGTATTTTTCCGACCAAGTCCCCTGAACATCGCTGAAAACCGCGCTTTTGTCGGTAATCTCTATCAGTTGATTGGCTGCCATGGTACGGATCAGCGCTGTTACAAATTCCGCTCTCGTAATGGAATTGTCCGGACGGAAGGTACCGTTGGCGTAACCGTTGAGAGCGCCGACGTTTTTCAGCTGGGCAATAGCGTCTTCGGCCCAGTGCTGATCGATATCACGAAAAGCGCAGGGCGCTTCGGCGCTGAAAGAAAACACTGAGGAAACCGTTTTCGTGGTACCGTTGGGCAGATTGAGATAGAAAGCGATGGTGACGTCGCCGCCCTCATAGGCGTCAAGATTGAACTTCTCCGATAGAACTGTGCCGTTCTGCATGGGTCTGTTTTCAAAGGTCGCCACCGTGGTACCGTTCACCTGCCAACCGCCGGAAGCTACAAAGGGGACGGTGGTTTGGGCTAACGTAGCCGTGACCTTAAAATCAGCGCCGAGGCGAATGGCGGGCTTCACGGAAGACAGGGTAAAGGAAGCGGAAGATGCTGCCGCGTCACTATCTCTCACAGAGGAAAATCCGTAATCCAACAACGTTCTTGTATCACCATAGCGGTTGGTGGAATGCATCACAACCGTGATGATGCGGCGGTTGTTCTGTTTTGCCGTCACCGTCATGCAGCTCCCCGCCGCGGAACTGGTTCCTGTTTTCATGCCGTCAACACCGGGATAGTAATCGCTGCTTAAAAACTTATTCGTATTCCGATAAGTCGTTCCCTTAAAGGAAATAGATTGCAAGGAGCTATAATTTAGAATATCCGGGTAGTTATTGATGAAATGATAGGCCAAAAGCGCCATGGAGCGGGCCGTGACATAATGATCGATGGCGCCGTGGCAATTGGTAAATTTCGCGTTCATGCCCAAAGAGGCAGCGGTGGAATTCATCCGCGCCACAAAGGCCGCTTCCGAGCCGCTGATGTATTCCGCCATGGCGTGGCAGGCGCCGCAGGCCGAGGGAATCAGCATCAGTTTCACCATGGTATCAACGGTATATTTCTCCCCTTGATAAAGAGGAACATTGGAGTAACCGGCGGTGGCGGCGACTCTTGCGGCGCCGGCGCTGATCGTCACCACGGAGTTTTTACTGATGTTCCCTTTATCCAACTCCTCGAAGATGATATAGGCGGTCATCAGCTTCGTCATACTGGCGGGAACCCGCATGGTGTCGGCGTCTTTTGTATAGTAAAAGGCGCCGGTATCACAATCCATCACCACGGCGGAATAGGCGTTCACCGAAGGCGCGGCGGCCATGGTATGAGCAGAAAAAGTCATGATCAGAAATGTGATCAGCAGTAGAATAAAAAAATTCCTGCGCATGGGTTTCATAAAAGACACTCTCCTCAAAAAATATAAATTTATTATATCATAGGTAAAGATCAAAGAAAACAGGACTTTCCGAAAAAAATCGAAAAGCCCCGAAATAGTTATGCTATCGTTATACTTTGGTTTATTCGCCTTTCGAAAGGCTATCCGATCATGGCGCAAAGCACCGCTTTAATCGTGTGCATCCTATTTTCCGCCTCGTCGAAAACGACCGAATGTTTGCTGCGGAAAACCTCGTCGGTGACTTCCCTGATATCGTAACCCTTTTCCTGCCATTCCTTGGCCATTTTCGTTTCAAAGTCGTGGAACGAAGGCAGGCAATGGAGAAAAAGCACGTCGGGATTGCCTGTAGCGGATAGCATTTCCATGGTAACGCGGAAAGGTGTCAGCAATTCCACGCGTTGGGGAATCTGCGCTTCTTCTCCCATGGAAGCCCAAATATCGCTGTAGATCACATCGGCACCTCTGATGGCATCGGGATGGTCGGTAACTTCAATGGTAGCGCCGGTCACCGCGGCGACGGCGTTGGCGGCGGATAGAACATTTTCGTCGATTTTGAGAGCCTTGGGGCCGTAGGCTACAAAACGCATCCCCATTTTGGCGCAGCCGTACATCCAGGCATAACACATATTGTTACGGATATCGCCGCAAAAAACGACCTTGACCTCCTTTAACGGTTTGTCGGTATGTTCTTCGATGGTCAGCAGGTCCGCTAAGATCTGGGTGGGATGATCCACATCGGTAAGACCGTTGAACACCGGCACACCGGAAAATTTCGCAAGGTCTTTCACGACTTTTTGGTCAAAACCCCGGTATTCAATGGCATCGAACATGCGGCCCAGCACCTTCGCCGTATCCTCTAAGGATTCCTTTTTCCCCATTTGTGAGCTGTTGGCATCGAGAAACGTGACGTGGGCTCCTTCATCGTGGCAGGCCACTTCAAAGGCGCAGCGCGTTCTTGTGGAGGTCTTTTCAAACAGCAGCACCACGTTTTTGCCTTTGAGCTGCGGATCGTCACAGATCACCGCTTTTTTTTTGGCTTTGAGACTAACGGAGAGATCCAGCAAATAGCGGATCTCTTGGGGGCT
>CALFRX010000135.1 GCA_937919295.1 uncultured Peptococcaceae bacterium
GAGGCCAAGGAGGCGCTGATGATCAGTGACGGTATGGGCAGCGGGCCGAAAGCGCGAAAAGAATCGGAATTGACCATATCTCTTGTCAAAGAGGTGTTGGAGTGTGGTTTCGATCGTGATTTCGCCGCCGGTCTCGTCAGCTATCTGTTGTTGATGGATCGGGAGGGCGATATCTACGCCACCATCGACCTCTGCTTTTTGGACCTTTTCCGACGAGAGGCGGAATTTGTGAAGCTGGGCGCCGGTGCCTCCTATCTCTGTACACCGGGGAAGGGGATGAAAGTGATTTACGGGCAGCCGATGATGATCGGCTTCGGAGGGGAAGCGCCCACCAAATCATTTAAGGAAGAAATTAGAAAGGGCGATATTATTATTTTAGCCAGCGATGGGATATGCGAAACCGCCGAAGGCAGAGAAGAGCCGGATTCCTGGCTTGTTTCCCTGATAGAAGAAAACTACGAGGAGGAACCGAAAGTCATCGGGGAGCGCATTGCCAGCCAAGCGGTGAAGTTGGGCGGCGGCAAGATACGTGATGACATCACGGTTACTGTCGCCAAAGTCGTATAGTGTATGCTCTCAAAAAAGGCTGATCCGCATAGACAGCTAAAGGAACAGGACGGTTACCCATTAACCGTAGACGCGGTGTTTTTGGGTGTGAATGAAATAATGAAAAACCGAAGCAAAAAACGCGGTTTGAAATTCCTGTAGAATTTCCCCCGCGTTTTTTGCTTTTTAGAACATTTTCGGATATAATAAAACTATGGAACAAATCGTGAAAAAATTTATTGCCAAAAATCATATTTTGGACAATGTCCGCACCATTGTACTGGCCGTTTCCGGCGGCGCCGATTCCATGGCGCTGGCTCATTTGATGCTGTCCGTTTTTCCGGCTTACGGTTATAAAATTGCTCACCTCAATCATGGTCTCCGCGAAGAAGCTGATGCTGACGAAGCCTTGGTACGGTCTTTCGCGGCAGCCCACGGCGTTCCCTTTCGCCTGTGCCGCCGCGATATCGCCGCCCTTGCCAAAGAGCGGCGCCAGGGCCTTGAGGAGACCGGTCGTGAAGAACGGTACGGCTTTTTTCGCGGTTTGGGCGCGGATCTGATTTTAACAGCCCATCATAAAAATGACGCGGCGGAAACAGTGCTGCTGCACCTGATCAGGGGCAGCGGTTTAATGGGCGTTGCCAGTATGGCTCCGCGGGAAGCAGATCTTGGCCGACCTTTCCTTTGCGTACCCAAAGAAGCCTTGGTGGCCTACTGCAAGGAACACGGCGTTGCTTTTGCCGAAGATCTGACCAACGCCGATACCACCTATACCCGTAATAAGGTGCGCCATGAATTGTTGCCGTTGATGGAAACGATTAATCCCGATGTTGTTGACGCCATCTACCGCTTTTCTGTCATTGCCGCCGGCGACGATAAGGTTTTAGACGATGCTGCCGCGAAATATCTCGATTTCTTTCTGGAATCCGAGGATTCAGATCTTATTCTTAAGCGGGAGGATCTCCTCGGTTTGGCCGAACCCATGGCCAGGCGGGTGCTCCGGGCTACGGTGGCCGAGGCGGGGGGTGCCGTCGATTATGAGCTGACTGAAAAAATCCTCGCCCTGCAAGAGGGGAAAGCTCTGCCTTTGACCAAGGATCTTTGGGTGCGCCGAAAGGAAAACCGCTTCCTTTTCGGCACCGCAAAGGAACGCAGTATACCGCGTCTTTATGTAAAGCTGCCTCTTTGCGGCAGAATTGACATCGGCGAAATCGGGGTTACGGCGGAAATTCGACCCGGAGCAGGAGAACGCCAAGGCTCCCCCGCCGCTTTTGGCCTTTTCCCCGAGGCGCTTTTTCGGGAGCAGCCTCCGGTATTGCGCTATCGGCAAGCAGGCGATTGGGTGATGTTAAAGGACGGCAAATCAAAGAAGCTCAGCGATTATTTTATCGATGAGAAAATAGCCCCGTCCCAACGGGAAAAAACCTTGCTCCTCGCCGTAGGCGACCGCGTCCTTTGGGTTGTCGGCCGTCGCTTCTTCGCGGCGCCGGGGAAGCAGAATATTGTGATCAGGCTTCTTTTTGGGAATCATTCAAATAATTGATAAATATTCCTTTTAAGTCCTTGTCTTTTGTGTTATAATAAGTTCGTATATTTAGAGTTGTTTGCATAAGGAGGAAGCCTTGAAGAAATACATTAAGAATATTATGGTTTATCTTCTTATTGTGCTGGCCGTTATTACAGCGGTACAGTTCATGTCGAAGGAAAACCAGAATGTTACCGAAATGACCTCTTCCGAGTTCATGAGTAAAGCAGACACCGGCCTTTTTAAGGAAGTGGTCATCACCGCAGCCGACAATGCTTGGAGCGTTACGGCTACGGATAAAGACGGTAACGCATATAAAGTGACGATTCCGCCGGATAATGAGATCATCACCGCGTTGGAAGGCGCCGGGACTTCCGTGTCTTTTACGGAAAAAGCCGGGGATCCCTGGTGGCAGAGTATGCTGATCATGTTGATTCCCATGATCATTATTTTAGGTGTATTCATCTTTATGATGAATCAGAGCCAGGGCGGCGGTTCCAAAGTGATGCAGTTTGGCAAAAGCAAAGCCAGAATGCAAGCGCCCGGCGACAAGAAGGTAACATTTAGAGACGTTGCAGGCGTTGATGAAGTGGAAGAAGAACTTGCGGAAATCGTCGATTTTCTGAAGGACGGCCGCAAATACAACGCTTTGGGAGCCAAGATTCCCAAAGGCGTTCTGCTTTTCGGTTACCCCGGTACCGGGAAAACCCTTTTGGCGAAGGCTGTTGCCGGTGAAGCCGGCGTACCCTTTTTCAGCATCAGCGGTTCCGATTTTGTGGAAATGTTCGTCGGTGTCGGCGCTTCCCGCGTCCGTGACCTGTTTGAACAGGCCAAGAAGAATTCTCCCTGCATCGTATTTATCGATGAAATCGATGCCGTGGGCCGTCAGCGCGGCGCCGGTGTTGGCGGCGGTCACGATGAAAGAGAGCAGACCTTAAATCAGCTTCTTGTGGAAATGGATGGTTTCGCGGAGAATTCCGGTATCATCGTCATCGCGGCGACCAACCGTCCCGATATCTTAGACCCGGCGTTGTTGCGTCCGGGCCGCTTCGACCGGCAGATCAGTGTCGGTATGCCCGACGTCAGAGGCAGAGAAGAAATTTTGAGAGTTCGCTCCAAAGGGAAACCTTTGGGCAGCGATATCAATCTTGCTGTTATCGCCCGACGCACACCCGGTTTCTCCGGGGCGGATCTGGCGAATCTCGTCAATGAGGCGGCGCTGCTCGCCGCCCGCCGCAGTAAAACCGAGATCAATATGGCGGAGATGGAAGACGCCAGCGAGCGGGTGATCGCCGGTCCAGAAAAGAAAAGTAAGGTCGTTTCTCCCGCCGAGAAAAAACTCGTATCTTATCATGAAGCGGGTCACGCTGTGGCAGCGTTCTATTGTCCCACCGCAGACCCCGTCCATAAGATCTCCATCATTCCCAGAGGACGCGCCGGCGGTTATACCCTAATGCTACCAGAGGAAGACAGAAACTTTGTCACGAAAAGCCACATGGAAGAGGAAATCGTCGTTTTCCTCGGCGGTCGCATCGCCGAAGAACTAATTCTGAAAGACGTCAGTACCGGCGCTCAAAACGATTTGGAACGGGCTACGGAGATCGTGCGCAAGATGATCACAAGATACGGGATGTCCAAAGAAATCGGCTCACTGACCTTTGGTCACAATGAAGAACAGGTATTTCTCGGCAGAGAACTCGGTCATGACCGCGGTTTTTCCGAAGAAGTCGCCTCGGCCATTGATAAAGAAGCCCGTAAGATGATGGATACGGCATACAAGCGCTGTACGGAAATTTTAACGGAGCACGTGGATCGGCTCCATGCCATCGCCAAGCTGCTCTATGAAAAAGAAACAGTGGGTGCCAATGAATTTCTTGACGTGATGAACGGCAGAACGTTACCGGAGCCGGAAGGAAACGAAATTCCTGCCGAACTCGACATCGACGTGGCCAACGGCAAAAAGTCCTTTGAGGCTTTTGACGCCCAAAAGGAAATCATGGAGCAGACGGAAAAAGAAAACGCTGTCCTCGAAAATCCCGGAAAAACCGTGGAAACCGGCGGTGCGGAGGATTCCGATCATGGCGACAACTCAGACGAACAAAAAGAGCCAAAAGAATAAGCTGACAAGAGTGGGGAGGCTTCTGCGTTCCCCGCAATACAAAGAATATATGGATCAGATCAGTCGTTTTGAGGAAACGCGCCGTTTTTGCCGTCATGACCGCAATCACTGCTGGGAAACGGCACGCACGGCCTACATTCTCTACTCGACGGGAGAGGTGTCCTGCGGGGAGTTTGAGGACTTTTCCCCAAAAGCCATCCAGGAAATGATCTATGCCGCCGCCTTTCTCCACGATGTCGGGCGCTTCAAAGAATATGCAGACGAAGCCCTGGATCATAGTGTGGAAGGGGCGGTTTTGGCCCGCCCGCTCCTTTTTGAAGCGGGCTTTTCTGATGCGGAAAGTACGTTGATCTTAAAAGCCATTGCCCACCACCGTAAAAAGGACGGAGTGGGCTTTGATTTGTTGTTGTATCGTGCCGACAAGGAAAGTCGTCCCTGTTACGACTGTCCTGTGCTGGCCGAATGTAAAAAGTTCTCACCGGAAAAACAGCCGGTGATCACAGTGTGAGGTGGATGATAATGAGTAAATTTAACGTCCGGATCGTATCCTTCGACAATGCCATGGAAATTTACCGTTTCAACGAGCGATTTATCAAGCCTTCGGATTACGGCGCCAGGTATATGGCGGGAAAAGCAGGATATCTGAATATTTATGCAGATAATATCCGCGATCCCGGTGTCCAGGTTTTGAAGGAATCCCTGCTCTCTCTCGGCGGCGAGGTGGTGACCCACCACGATGTGCTGATTCATAAATCAAATCGCTCCGCCGTGTTGATGATGGCCCGGGAGGACCAGTTTAAGGTGCTGGTCAGAAGATTAAAAATGCAGGACTTCGGTTTACCGCGGCTGGCCGATGAGATCAAAGAGCTGCTTCGTTACGGCATGGAGGAAGCAGACCGGGTCATTGCCTACGACGGTGGCGAGCTTGTTTTTGGTGAAAGAACTTTGGTGATGGGGATTTTAAATTGCACCCCGGATTCTTTTTCCGACGGCGGCAAATGGATGGATGTGGATGCTGCCGTGGAGCATGCTTTGGCCATGGCGGAAGACGGCGCCGATATCATCGACATCGGCGGGG
>CALFRX010000136.1 GCA_937919295.1 uncultured Peptococcaceae bacterium
GGTGGCTTCTCGCAGCGTCTTATCGTTGCTGAGAGCGCCGACCAGCGCGGAGCCGAAAACATCACCGGTGCCGTGAAAATAGCCGGGGATTCTTTCGTTCATCAAATAATTGATTTCACCTTTGGTCTTGTCCGAGGCGACGGCGCCGAGCTTTGTTTCGTCAAAAGAGATGCCGCTTAAAACAACTTTTCCCGCGCCGAGGCCGTGGAGAGCGTCGAGGATGGAAAGAACGTAATCTTCGGAATAGTTCTTTTCTTCATAGGGCAGTCCTGTCATAAAAGCCGCTTCGGTGAGGTTGGGCATGATCAGGTCGGCTTTGGCGCAAAGCTTGGCCATACCCCGGGCGAAGGTTTCGTCGAACAGATCGTAAAGGGAGCCGTTGTCACCCATGACTGGATCTACGCAGATTAGCGTATCTTTTGCGCGGAAATCGTCAAATAACTTTTTCATCAGTTCGAGTTGCTCAAAGGAGCCAAGATAGCCGGTATATATGAAATCCACTTTTAAGTTGAGAGCTTCCCAGTGGCGGGTAATGGGAGCAATTTCAGCGGTAAGATCTCTGAAGGTAAAGTCGGTAAAACCACCGGTATGAGTCGAAAGGACGGAGGTCGGCAGAATGGAGCATTCCGCGCCGGCGGCGGAGATGATCGGTAATGCCACGGTGAGAGAACACCTGCCGACACAGGAAATGTCGTGTACTGCCAGAACCCTTTTCTGTTTTTCCATATAGTTCCTCCTTATACGTATTTATATGGTAGTATATGACTTTTTTTTCATTTAATCAAGATATATTTTACGTTTTGGTATATAAATCTTTACACGATGAAAGCATAAAGGTATACTATAATATAGTTTTAGAAAGAGAGGAACGTAATATGGCAGAACATACAAAAAAGAGCGATTGCACACCGAAAAAATGCGAATCTTGCAAGGAAAGCTGCGATGGCCGCATGAAACCGGCAAAAGAAGCAGGAAATTCATATAGCGACGTGAAAAAGGTGATCGGTGTGATCAGCGGCAAAGGCGGCGTGGGTAAATCATTGATTACCTCCATGCTGGCCCAGGATATGAACGACCGCGGTTACCGTACCGCGATTCTCGACGCCGACCTGACCGGTCCCTCCATTCCCCAGGGTTTCGGCATCCATCACCGGGCCGAATCCTCCGAAGCAGGCTTGCTCCCCGCCTTGTCCAAAGACGGTATTAAGATCATGTCCATCAATTTGCTGCTGGAAAACGAAAAAGAGCCCGTGGTTTGGCGCGGCCCGATGATCGCCGGCGCGGTCAAACAATTCTGGACCGATGTGGTCTGGGGCGATATTGATTTTATGTTCGTTGACATGCCCCCGGGTACCGGCGACGTGCCCCTGACGGTTTTTCAGTCCCTGCCCGTGGACGGTCTCATCATCGTGACCTCTCCCCAGGAATTGGTACAGATGATTGTGGGTAAAGCAGTCCATATGGCGAAACATATGGAAGTTCCCGTCATCGGTATCGTGGAAAATATGTCCTACATTCAATGCCCCGATTGTGCGAAGAAAATCCAAATGTTCGGCGAAAGCCACGTGGAGGAAACCGCCGCGGACTATGGCTTGAAGGTTCTTGGCAAACTGCCCCTTGATCCCAAAGTGGCCGCTGCTTATGATGAAGGAGAAGTGCGGATTTTTGCGGATTACTGGGATAAAGCCATTGGCGACGCCGTGGAAGCCCTCAATCGCTAAAGAGCCGCGGGCGGGAACGCATGAAACCGCGATGAATCTCAAAAAAATCCTCGCCTTTGGGGATTCCAGTACCTGGGGTGATAACCCCCAAGTGACCCATCAGGTAGTTTATCGTAAAATGAGCAAAAAGCCTTTCCTCTTAGCGATAAGAGAAAGGCTTTTATGATAAAAAGGAGGGATAATTATGACAAGAGAACTGCGCCGGAGCAAACAGGCTTTGGCAAGAACGGAAATCATCGCGGTTTTGCTGCGAAATACCAGCGGCGTGCTGGCTCTGACCGGTACCGACGGCTACCCTTACGCGGTACCGTTAAGCTACGTTTACACAGCGGGGAAGATCTACTTTCACTGTGCCACCCAGGGCTATAAACTTGATGCCCTCCGGTACGGATCAAAGGCCTCTTTCTGTGTGATCGACAGAGACGAAATTGTCCGGGAAACCTTTTCCACCAATTACATCAGCGTGATCGCTTTCGGCAAAGCGTATCCTGTCACCGACGATGAAGAAAAAAGGCGTTCCATCCGTCTCCTCGCCGCGAAATACGGTACCGGTGACAGAGCCGCCGATGAGAAGGAAATCGAAAAATCTTGGCACAGACTGACGATGATCTGTCTTGATGTCGAAGAGATCACCGGCAAGGCGGCGACGGCAGTGATCAAAAACAGGGAAGCCTATTTTCCCCAGGCTAAAAAAGCCTGTTCCTGCCAGAGCTGAAACCCTTCGTCTTAGGGACTTTCTTTGACCTTGGCGCGTATAATAGAATAGAAGGTCAAAGAAAAGAGAACGTTTTATGATTCCGGGTTTGCGAACATTGAAAAATCTCCTCGAAACGGCTTTGGCGCCAGTGGGGAGCACCATGTATATCTATGGCGGCGGCTGGAATGATGCCGACGATGGCGCCGGCAAAGATGCTGTTACCATCGGCGTGCCACTGCAATGGCGCGACTTCTTTTTGACCCAGGGGCCGGACTACGACTTCCATCACCATCACGATAGAAGGGACGGCCTTGACTGCTCCGGTTATGTGGGCTGGGTGTTGTATAACGTCTTTCGCAGGGAGAGCGGCGGCGAAGGCTACGTGCTCCCGTCCGCGGAAATGGCGAAGACCTTTGCCGCTTACGGCTGGGGCACGTACCTCCCGGCAAAGGAAGTCCAAGACTACCGTCCCGGCGATCTGATGAGCAGCAAACAACGTCATGTTTATATCGTTCTCGGCGCCTGTGCCGACGGCAGTATCCTGCTGCTCCATGCCAGTCCCCCGGGGGTGATGCTCAGCGGCACGGTGACGCCGTCAGGGGAACCGCAAAGCAATGCTGTTTCTCTGGCGGAATACTATCTGAAAACGTATTATCCCGCCTGGTATGAAAAATTCCCCGCCTGTGGCAGGGATCTTTCTTATTTGAACGAATACGATCAGTTGCGCTGGGATCTCGGCGGTGTCTTAAAAGATCCCGAAGGTTACCGCCTTTTGCCGCCGCCTCTGCTTTTGGCGGATCTCTTTAAGAATAAGAAATATAGTTTGGGAAAACCGGATAATAGTTGTGATAAACGCCCGTATTTTTGGTGATACGGGCGTTTTTGTGTGATTTTTTTAGACCGGGGTTTTCAGTTGTTTCTTCCTTTGTCAAGAGATTTTTAAAAGGTTTTGGCGGGAGAGAGTGTTTCTTTTTATGGAAGTCTCTCTCTTAGGCATTTACTCAAGGTTCAGATGTCTTGCCAAAATATAGTCCACCAGGAAGAATACGAGGGTGACCACGACGAGCTCGATGGCAATACCGGAGAGCAGGGGAATCAGTAAATCAGAAGATTGGGTTATGGTGGCATTGGCATCAAAGGGGAGAAGCTTACTGATCAGGGAGGTCACGCCGATATAGATGATATAGAAGAGGATGAAGCAGCCGAAGGGTACGATTCTATGGCGTACCGTGTCGTTGGCTTTGAAAATCGGCAGCTGGGTTACGGAAATGGAGAGGTAAATTACGAAGAGGAACAGAGTGAAATTCAAGATCATGGAAACGATGACCTCCGCCACCACCAGCCAGTCACCGGCTTGGGCATGGGAGAAGATAAAGGCAAAAAAGTCGCTGATCATGCCCCATTCAAAGGTCGAAGCGTTTAAGATGAAGAGGAAACCGCAGAGCAAGCCGCAGAACAGGCCGATCCCCGACCAGATAATGGCGGCAACGGCTTTCGAGAGGATCAGCTGCTTTGTCGTGACCGGCAGCGTAAACATCAGGTAACCTTCGTCTTTCAGTAAATTCCGGCGAAAGCGGCGGATCGTCGTCACCAAGGTAATGACGAAGGCGGCTACGGTGATGGCGCCAAAAATAGCGGCGGCGATGGCTGAAGGCGTATCGTAACGGGTTAAGAGTAATAAGTTTGTAATAACCGCTGCCGCGATCATCAGCAGATAAATGGGGAGCAGCCCCTTGGCAATGGCCGAAAATTCATGTTTTAGCAGCTTAGCGAACATTGGAATACCTCCCTGAACAATTCATCGATGGATTTGCCGTGGTCCTCCCGGATGGTATCGGCGTCCCCCTTTAAGACGATTTCGCCCTCTTTTAAGAAAATCACATCGTCAAAAACGCGTTCGACGTCGGTGATGAGATGGGTGGAAATGATCACCGTGGAACCGGGATCGTACATTTTCAGGATCAGGTCTAAAATGTAGTCCCTGGCAGCGGGATCGACGCCGCCGATGGGTTCGTCTAAGAGATACAGTTTTGCTTTGCGGGAAAGCACGAGAATCAGTTGAACTTTCTCTTTATTGCCTTTGGAAAGCTGTTTGATTTTGGCTTCCTCATCAATGTTCATGTCTTTTAAGAGAGATTTTGCCTTATCGTAATCAAAATCGGCGTAGAAGTCTTTGAAAAAAGACAGCATTCTTTTAACCTTCACACTTTCATCCAGATAGGAACGTTCCGGCAAAAAGGAGACGATTTCCTTGGTTTTAACGCCGGGACGGCTGCCGTCGATCAAGAGGGTTCCTTCCGTTTCCAGTAAGCCGTTCATGGCTTTGAGCAGCGTTGTTTTGCCGCTGCCATTGGGGCCCAAAAGACCGATGATGCGTCCTTTTTCCGCGGTGAAGTTAACGTTTAATAGCGCCGGTTTCTTCTTGTAGACTTTGGTTAAGTCCTTGATTTCAATCAGTGATGTCATTTTTTCTCGTTTCCTCCTATAAACAGAGATGCCAACTTTTCTTCGGGAAAGCCGATCTCCTTCATATTTTGAATGAATTCCTCCGTCAGTTTTTTGGCTGCCGCCTCTCTTTTTTCCTCTATGAGGGTGTTGTTTTCCGTTACAAAACGTCCGCTGGTGCGTTCCGTTACCACAAGCAGATCTGCTTCCAGGGTGCTTAAAGCCCGTTGGGCAGTGTTGGGGTTGATGCCCTCGGCAGCGGCAATGTCCCGTACGGAAGGCAGCTTCTCGCCGGGAGAAAATTCGCCGGAGAGTATCTTTTTGGTGATGTTCTCTACGATCTGTAAGTAGATCGGCGTGTTCCGGTCAAAATGAGTCATAATCCCGCCTCACTGTTCTTTGTATTATTGTATTAGTAGACTAATACAATAATACAGTTGAGAATTCGATTTGTCAACCCTTTTTTGAAAGAAATTTTCAAAAGCAGGAAAACCATGGTTTATCACGTATAATAATAGATAGAAGTAATCTTAGGAGGCCGCAATGAAACGGGAAGATCTGGAAAAACGAGAAGAACAGTTGTTGTCTCCCTACGCCGCAAAAAGCGCCTCTAGTCGCGGGAGGCTTGTGGCGACTGCCCCATGTCCCCTGCGAACGGAGTTTCAGCGGGATCGGGATCGGATCATTCATTCCAAGAGTTTTCGCCGCCTGAAATATAAGACCCAGGTTTTTTTGCC
>CALFRX010000137.1 GCA_937919295.1 uncultured Peptococcaceae bacterium
TACTCAAGCAGTCGCGGGACAGAGAGTTCGCCGCGTATCAGACTTTGTCGACGGCTCAAAACTCCCTGTTTTTCAAACAGGGAGTTTCTTTATAGCAATTTTCCCACTGCGGCTTCCCAGCCGGAAAGCAGTTGATCCCGTTCAGCCTTTGCCATTTTTGGTGTAAAAACGTTTTCAATCTGCTGAATTTCCGCGATTTCGGCGGTGCTTTTCCAGTAGCCGATGCTGAGACCGGCGAGGTAGGCGGCGCCCAAAGCAGTGGTCTCGATACATTTGGGGCGGTATACCGCTGTTTTCGTGATATCCGCTTGGAATTGCATCAGGAAGTTGTTGGCGCAGGCGCCGCCGTCTACTTTTAAGGCGCGCAGCTCCGTTTTGGCGTCATTTGTCATGGCTTTGAGCACGTCGTAAGTCTGAAAAGCGAGAGATTCCAAGGCGGCTCTGATGATGTGGTTGCGGTTTGTGCCCCGGGAGAGCCCGGTTATGATGCCTCTGGCCTCGGGATTCCAGTATGGTGCGCCCAGTCCCACGAAAGCGGGGACAAAGTAAACGCCATTGGTGTTCTTGACAGCATAAGCGCAGCCCTCTGTTTCCCCGGCGGTTTCAATGATTTTCAGTTGATCCCGCAGCCACTGTATGGCTGCGCCGGCAACAAAAACCGAGCCCTCCAAGGCGTAATAGACCTGATTTTGGTATCCCCAGGCAATGGTGGTCAGCAGACCGTTTTTTGAGGTCACCGGAGCGGTTCCGGTGTTTAAGAGCATAAAACAGCCGGTGCCGTAGGTGTTTTTGGCGCTGCCCTTATCGAAACAGCCCTGGCCGAAGAGGGCAGCCTGCTGGTCGCCGGCGATGCCGCCGATGGGGATGCTGCCGCCAAAAAGCGTGGTTTCCCCAAATATTTCACTGGAGGGATGCACTTTAGGCAGCATGGAACGGGGGATTTCCAAAAGGTCGAGGATATCCTGATCCCATTGCAGGGTTTCAATGTTAAAGAGCAGGGTACGGGATGCGTTGGAATAATCGGTGGCGTGAACCCTACCTTCGGTGAGCTTCCAGAGCAGCCACGTATCGACAGTGCCGAAAAGCAGCTCACCTTTTTCAGCCTTTCTTCTCATACCGGGGACGTTGTCCAAAATCCATTTGATTTTCGTGGCGGAAAAATAAGCGTCGATGCAGAGGCCGGTTTTTTCCCGGATCATCTCGCTGTAACCCCCGTCGAGCAAAGCAGCGCAGTAGTCCGAGGTGCGGCGGCATTGCCAGACAATGGCGGGATTCACCGGCTCGCCGGTGGTCTTATCCCAAACGATGGTGGTTTCCCGCTGGTTGGTGATGCCGATGGCCGCAATGTTTTCGGTGGTCAAGTCTTTTTGTTGCAGCGCTTCCGCCGCGACGCCGAACTGAGTTGACCAGATTTCCCTGGCGTCCTGTTCCACCCAGCCCGGTTTCGGAAAATACTGGGTGAATTCCTTTTGGGCCTTGGCGATGGTGTTGCCCATTTTGTCAAAAATGATACAGCGAGAGCTTGTGGTCCCTTGGTCCAGGGACATCATATACCTCATCACGAACCGATCCTCCGCTTTTACATGATTTTTTTGCTGTGATGCATACTACTGTTGATAAAGGAGGTGTTATCATTGCATACCAGCGATTATAAAGTTGCCGATTTGAAATCCTGCTGCCCGGATAATCTTTGTAAGTGGGAAAAGCAGCTGGCAGCCGACAACGGCAAAGAAATCGTGTTGATTGCTTACGAAAAAAGATAACACAAATAATGTAAGCGATCAAAGAAATGACCAGGGGAAACACTTCCCGGTCATTTCTTTTTTCGCTCATTAGTATTCACACATTTTGGCGGTACAGAATCGGCACAGTGAATCTTTATCATGAATATGTTGCTGTTTGGCGGTGCAAAAATAGTCTTTACCTTTTTGATAAACCTTGCCGCCGCCGGGAAGCTGCATTTCAGGAGGATGCAGCGGTAGTTTCGCTACAAAAGTTTTATAAAGGCTTAAAATCCGGATATAATCTTTAAAATCACTTTGTCCGGGAGCATAGGTATCCATGTAACCGTTAACGCTGTCGACAAAATGCTGATAATACCGATCGGGGATGTTTTCAGCGTAAAAACAGCCGTCATCTTCTTTTAACTTTAGCATCGTTTCTATGTTGTAAAGGTAGTTTTTTTCGTTGAGGTAAGCCTCGCTTGCTACGGGATATTCTTTGGCTTTCCTTTCATTGTACTGCTTTCTTAATGTATCCGCAGGCCATTTTGCCGCTTCTCCCTGCAATTGGAACAATAGTTTTTTGGAATCCATCATTGTCCTCTTATTTTCTCATTCATTCTTTTATTATTCTATTCTGTTGCAAAGCCGCCAATCATCGCTAAAAAATCATCGATGATCGCAAGCTGTTTGTTCTCTTGTAGGTCAATGCTGAGGCGGTCGCATAAATCGCTGAGGAGTAAACCGAGAGCGGCTCCCCGGATATTGATTTTGCGGGGCAGGCCGTTTTCGTTAAAGTACTTGACAATGAATTCAAAAAAGGCCTCTTCCTCATCGACTCCTTCCTCAAAAATGCACTGATCAGCGATATAACCTTGATCGGCGTCGGCAATGATGCAGAGTTTGGGGAAGAAGGGGATGGGGCCCAAGCCGCTGCCGACGGGGGTATTCATATAACAAATGTCGATTTCCAAACATCTGCCGTATTTCTTCAAACGTTTCAGCCTGGCAATATAAAAATCGTCTTTTACGACGGGAGGTTGTTTTTCTTTTAGACCCTCGTCAAAAGGGGCAACCGCAACCGTGGGCTCACCGTTGTTTTCCGTATACCGTACCGTCTCTTTTGCGGGGTCGAAGGGCCGCTCCCCGAGGATCTGATCTGCTTTAAGAAAGTCCGTTAGGCCCATGGTCAGCAAATTCAGCTCATCACTGTTGATATACCAGGGTGTGAAGCCTGGTTGATAGACACGGAAATAGATGTAACTTAGGGCAGATTGGTCGGGGACAAACCGCGCCAATTCCATGGCGGTGAAATCGCCGGCGCCGAGCATATCTTTTTCCCCGAACAAAGCGGAAACGCAGCTTTGATTGGCGATGATGGTCTGCATCGTGACCTCGTCGCCTTCTCTTAGGATATTCAGGTATTTTTTGATGTCTTCCTTACCCCGATAGACCGATATGCCCAAAACATCCTCTTCAAAACCGTGTATCGTCATGTAAAAGGGTTCATTTCGGCCTTCTTTTTCAAAAGTGAAAATCAACTCTTCGGGGTACTTTTGCCAAGGCTGCCGCCGCCTTAATTGTTCGGCAAGCTGAAATAAGTCTTGCCATTGGTTGCCGGTTGGAACTTCAAACATTGTTTTTACCTCATATACTATTATTTTAAAACAAAACAGCCGTTTAAGCAATAAAAAAATATTAGGGAAAAACGGAAAAAAGACTTGCAAAGAACGCCAAAATCTGTTATTATATTTTGGTAGTTGTAATGACAATTTATTAGCAAAGGAGGTGTCGACATGGCCGTATGTCAGATTTGCGGTAAAGGGACCCGTTCCGGAATGAAAGTGAGTCACTCCCATATCCGCACCAAAAGAACATGGAAACCGAACCTTCAAAAAGTTAGGGTGATTGTTGATCGCACCCCTCAGCGACTTTATGTGTGCAGCAGATGTTTGCGCTCCGGTAAAGTCCAGCGCGCTATTTAACGTGTATATTTCAAAAAGCGTTCTTTTGGGGACGCTTTTTTTGTTATACGGAAAAGTGTAAGAGAGAACGTATTTCAGGAGGTCGTTATGGATGATTCCCTCAGCAGAAAACTGAGATTGGCCCATGAAAAATACTTGGCGGGATTTTTGGCCGCGAACCCTGAAAAAATGGCGGAACTGGCCGGCGCGAATTATGACGACGGTGTGATCACCATTGCCCATTTCCATGAGGTGATTGCCGTGGAGGCCGCTACCGGCCGAATGACGCCGAAACCGAAACAGCTGTTGGAAGAGATTTTGATTTTAAAATACCTTCAGGAAGCCCAGGGGATCGTGGGCCCCGGCAGGGATTATCTTGCCTTTGTGCAGTTACCCTTCGGCACCCATCACAGCAAGGCCTTTAAAAAGGAGGTCAGTGAAGCGCTATCGGAGCGTTTCGGCGCTGATTTCGAGGCGTTTCGGGTCGCCGTTAAGAAGCTTGGCGGCATCGCGGCAGAGGACGGAGATATCTCTTATGTCCTGCCTTTTTTCCCGAAAATCCATGTAAAAGTGATCCTTTGGGAAGCCGATGAGGAATTTCCGGCGGCGGCGAACTTTCTCTTTGACAATAAATGT
Organism: uncultured Peptococcaceae bacterium; assembly: GCA_937919295.1. Classification (GTDB taxonomy): domain Bacteria; phylum Bacillota; class Dehalobacteriia; order UBA7702; family UBA7702; genus UBA7702. The sequence goes on from CALFRX010000137.1 coordinate 4,322, forward strand.
ACCTTTCACATGGATACCGATGGTTTGAACGAACTGGCCAACGCCACAACGGCGCGGCTGATTGCGGAGGCATGAAAATGAGCCACTTTTTTGCGTACATCAGTAAAATGAAATGGATCAAACGCTGGGGATTGATGAAGAACACCGCTGATGAGAACATCATGGAGCACAGCTGGCAGGTGGCGGTGGTCGCCCACGGTCTCGCCGTGATTAAAAACGAACTTTTTGGTGGCAGCGTTGATCCAGAACACATTGCCCTGCTGGCGCTTTTTCACGAAACCGGCGAAGTGATCACCGGCGATTTTGCCACTCCCGTAAAATACTTCAATCCCGAAATGAAAAACGCCGTCCATGAAATGGAACACCTGGCCAAATCACGGATCCATAAAATGCTCCCCCGGGAGTTACAGCCTTCTTATGAACCGCTGATTTTCCCCGATGAAAGGGGAGAGGATTACCGCATCGTCAAAGCGGCGGATCGCATTTGCGCTT
>CALFRX010000138.1 GCA_937919295.1 uncultured Peptococcaceae bacterium
AACAATTTGAATCAAATGTATCAAATGAATCAGGTGAATCGGTCGAATATGGACGCCGATCCCCGTCAGGCCAGTGCCCGGGCGCTGAAGAATAGCACGAAAAACCCTCGCTGACGTGTTTTTTCTTCATGGCGACATTTTTCTTTCTAAGTTTTCCACTCCCGGCTTTTGCCGCAATATTTTTTGATAAAGCGGGGAAACTAAAAAAGAACCTTATTTGTGAAGGAGAATCATGATGCACCATCATTCGAACAATGCAAAAAGGATCACCCGGGAGGCAAGGCAAAGTAGCGCGAATATCTCCTACCATGACGTCTTTAGCGGCAATTATGCAATGCGGTCATTGGTCAACACGGCAGGGATGAATTATAACGCCGCGGCCCATATGGCTGCCGTACAGCGGAAAGAACGTCAGGCCGAAGCAGCCGGCACATCGAGCCAGGAGTACAGCGACTGATTTTTGGTTACTGCAGATCCGGTGAAATGCTCTTGTACGGGAAGTAACCCTTCCTGTACAGGGGCATTTTAGCGTGTCCTTAAGGGGTCGCCATAGGTTTTGCGTCAAATGAATTCAGATGTAAAACGGAAAGACCGTTGGCAAAAAATAAGAGAACGCACCGGTTGTTTTTTGGCGGATTGTTCCATCATATTTTTTTCTCCGCGGTAAAAAATAGGAACAGCACTTTAGTAAAGGAGAAAGGGTATGAATGATGCAACAAAACGAATCAGCCGAAAATCCTCCAGTCAAAGTACTTCGTTGCGCGCGGGAACTTCCGGGCAAGCCGTGAAACAGGCCATTGAGGGAAGTATGAGCGGCAGCAGCGAAGCTTTGAACGATGGTGAAAGAAGAGCCCTGTTCAGCAGTATATCCCAGCACCGTTCTATGACGGAGTCGGATAAAGACAAAGTGGGAGGGGTCTTTGATGACTAAAGTGTGTTAAGGAAGTTGGGCAATCCACGGAGGATTGCCCAACTTTTTGAATCGGGACTTAAAAGCTGAGAAGCCAAACTTGAAGTGGGTAACAGATGTTACAGAGGTCAGCTTGTTTGGACAGAAGCTCTATTTGCAGACCTTCGAATCTATGGAGCAGCTCAAAACGGAACTGATTGAATATTTAGATTATTACAATAACCGCCGCAGCAGGGCAAATCTAAAGGGCTTGCCACCTGCTATTCACAGACAACAAGCCCTCTTGGCTGCTTGATTTATTCTTTTGTCTAACTTTTTGGGGTCACTTCAATCGGGTGAAAGCGGGTCAGCGGGTTATTTTTTATCTGCTTTTTCGGATGATATCCAAAAAGTGACGGTGGACGGTAAAATCGTCGGTAAGCTCCGGGTGGAAAGCGGTGACCAGCTGATTGCCTTGTTGGGCGGCGACAATTTTATGGTCGACGGTGGCGAGGATGCTGACGGTTGCGGCGGCTTCTTTGATATAGGGCGCGCGGATAAAGCGCATCTCGATTTCTTTGCCGAGGAAAAGAGCTCTTTTTTCGGAACTGCCCAGCTGCCTGCCGTAGCCGTTGCGGACAACGCTGATATCCATGGTACCCAGGTAGCTCTCTTCACTTGCTTCAATCTCCTTTGCCAGCAGAATCAGGCCGGCGCAGGTACCCAGTACCGGCAGACCGTTTTTCACCGCCTCGCTGAGGCTCTCCATCATTTGGAGTTCCCGTAGTAAGGAGCCGATGACGGTGCTTTCGCCGCCGGGGAGGATCAGCCCGTCGAAAGCCCGGTCAAGATCACCACGTTTTCTGATCTCAAAGGCATCGGCGCCAAGCCGGTGCAGCATCCTCATATGTTCTTCAAAGGCGCCTTGCAGCGCCAATACGCCGATGGTCATTATTTTCCCCGTTCCGCCATGAGCAATTCGATTTCGTCCTCGTTGACGCCCACCATAGCTTCGCCCAAATCCTCGGAAAGCGCCGCCAAGATTTTCGCGTCGTTATAATTCGTCACCGCTTTGACAATGGCCTGCGCCCGTTTTTCCGGGTTGCCGGACTTGAAGATGCCGGAGCCCACAAAGACGCCTTCGGCGCCGAGCTGCATCATCAGGGCAGCGTCGGCCGGCGTCGCCACGCCGCCGGCGGCGAAATTAACCACCGGCAGTTTGCCGTTTTCATGGACGTAAACGATAAGGTCATAGGGGACTTCCAGTTCTTTCGCCGCGTGGAAAAGTTCGTCTTCCCTTAAAGACGCGATTTTCCCGATTTCGCTTTGGATCAGCCGCATGTGGCGAACGGCTTGGACGATGTCGCCGGTACCGGGTTCTCCTTTGGTGCGGATCATCGCCGCGCCCTCATTGATGCGGCGCAGCGCCTCTCCTAAGTTTTTGGCGCCGCAGACAAAGGGTACTTTAAATTTGCTTTTATCAATATGATAAAGATCGTCGGCAGGGGAAAGGACTTCGCTTTCGTCGATATAGTCGATTTCTACGGCCTCCAAAATCTGCGCTTCGGCAAAATGGCCGATGCGGCATTTTGCCATCACGGGAATGGAAACCGCGGCCTGAATCCCTTTGATCATTTTAGGGTCGCTCATCCTGGAAACACCGCCGGCAATGCGGATATCGGCGGGAATCCTTTCTAATGCCATCACGGCGCAGGCCCCGGCTTTTTCGGCGATGATTGCTTGCTCCGGTGTGGTGACGTCCATGATCACGCCGCCTTTCAGCATCTGCGCCAGTTCTTTGTTCAGTTGATATCGTTCGTTTATCATTGCTGAAACACTCCCTTATCTTGTATTTTGAGGACACGGTTGCGGTTTTATACCAAAAACCGCGCCCTTTGTAGATAATCATATAATGTGTTGATATGAACCATTATATCGTTGACATTGTATTGTTTCAATACTATAATTGTATGTATGACAATATTTTACGGGAGGGAGCTTATGCCCGTCAATTCTTTTGCGGATTACCCGTTATCCTGGAAAACGGAAAAAGAAAAGTTGAAAAAGCCGTATTTTGAAGCCATCGCCCAAGCCATTGAGAAAGATATCGCCGGGGGGAAGCTGCCCCCCAATACGCAGCTGCCGCCTCAGCGGGAGCTTGCCGACTACCTTGATCTGAATCTGAGTACCGTTACGAGAGCCTATGAACTATTGAAACGCAAAGGGTATCTTTACGCGGTAACGGGTCGGGGGAGTTTTGTGAAACCCAACGACGTTGACGATACCGTTTTGCTGCCCGGCGGTGAAAGGCTGCCGGTGATCGAAATGGGTTCGGTGGAGCCCTTTGTGGAATGGAACAAGGTGGTGCTCACCGCCGCCAATAAGGTTTTGGAACGTCCTGCCGCCATCAACCTTCTGAAATACGCCCAGCCCTGGGATAATCGCTACCATCTGCAAATCGCCGGGGAGTGGCTGAAAAGATTTCACATCGAAGTTTCTCCGGACCGCCTGATGATCACTTCCGGCGGTCAGAATGCGCTGACCACCGCGGCCCTTGCTCTTTTTCATCCCGGGGATAAAATCGCCACGGATCCTTATACCTACCCGAATTTGATGGATCTTGCCGCCCTTTTACAGCTCACCCTAATTCCCGTGGAAAACGATGGGGAGGGTATGGATCCCAAGGCCTTAAAACGCCTTTGCCAAGAGGAAGAGATCAAAGGGGTTTATCTGATGCCCACCTGCGCCAATCCCACCGTGGTCACGCTGCCGCCAACACGCCGGGAAGCTCTGGCCGCCGTGATTCGCGAGGAAAAGCTGCTTCTTCTGGAAGACGACAATTATTCCTTTCTGACCCCCGTTGGGGTGCTGCCGCTCTATGCTCTTATTCCTCAACAGACCGTCTACATCTGCGGCACCTCCAATTCCATCGCTGCCGGGTTACGGGTGGCCTTTATGGTCTATCCCCCATCGCTGAAAGCGGCGTTGATCCGCGGCGCCAATACCGTCAATCTAAAGACGGCGCCGATCAACGCGGCGATTATCGTGGAATTGATCGTCAGCGGCGCCGCCAGCCGTATCATTGAAGAAAAAAAACAATGCGCGGCAAAGCGCAACGCTGTTTTTCGGGAGCTATTTCCCGCGACGCCCCATTTTCATGAAAATGCCTTTTTTCAGTGGCTGCCCCTCCCCGACGGCGTCGACGGTATGCTCATCGAGACTTTGGCGCTTGGCGCCGGGGTGCGCGTCCTCTGTTCTCGGCGGTTCGCCGTGGCAAAAGAAAGGCGCTCCTACATCAGGGTCGCCACCTGTTCCCCCCAAACTACGGCGGAATTTGAAACCGGGCTGACGATCTTAAAAGAGATCATTACGGCCCAAGACGGCGCCGATCAAAAAAAGGGCCTCACTGTTTGATTTCGCGGTGATCACTGAGTAAAAAGCGAAAGCGCGCTAAGATGCTCCCGCTGCGTAAAAAAGAGATAGATTGGTACGAATGGAATGATCATGAAAAAAATCGGCTTCTGCTTTTTGTCAGAAACCGATTTCCTTTTTGTAGGGCTTATTCATGGGTCAGACCATTTGCGGAGGGGCTGTTTTGGCGAGACCACATCTTTTCTTCTTTTCTTTTACGCCCTTTTTTTGCGGGAAAGATTGAGGATTGCTAAGATAAAGCAGATCGCAGCGGCGGCCAGCAAGTAAGCGATGCTGGTCAGGGCGGAAACTTCATGACCGCCAAATTGGAAGGTTACTCCCAGCAGTTCCTTGAATTCGTTGGCGTAACCGGCGGGAACCCCGGCAAAACCGGTGTTCATCGCGTCTTCCATCATCGTTTGGCGCAATAATACGGCGGCGTGGGACGGCGGAAATAATTTGATCACCATTTGCACGGCATGAGGCAGTTGGCCGATGGGCAGATAGATGCCGGTAAGAAAACCGATCAGAGTGCCGATCACCGCACTTGCCGTGGAAAACGCGCTTTCGCTGCTGAAAAAGGAGGTAAGCAAAAAGATCATAGAAGTATTGGTCAGATCGGCAAGTAAAAGCAGAAGGATCACATTGGTTAGGGTGTTGAAGCTCATCAGCGCGCCGCCTTCGGCGACGATATAGATTTCGGCAAAAACCAAGGTGATGACGGACATTACAAAACCGATGACAAAGGCGCTTAAAATGTAGCCTCCCGCCAAGCTTTTGCGGCTTATGGGCGAAGAAAAAAAGTCTTTCGTGATCTTCTGGGTTTTATCATTGACCATGATGTTGAACGCTCCCATGGTCGTGGTGACGGAAGTGATGGCCAAGAGGCCGGCCATCACCCAGTTATCCATGATTTCCCGGGCGTTGCCGAGCTCTTTTAAAGAAGAGGTCCAGACGTCGCCTAAGAAAAGAACATATAAACCGATGATGATGAAGGAAGCCAGCAAGGAGAAGAATACCGCCGAGCGGTCTCTGAAGAAAACCAGTAAATTACGTTTCATAAAGGCGATCATTGGCGTAACTCCTTTCCCGTGATACCGATGAAGGCGTCGTCCATGGTGCCGGATATTACTTCGAAGCTGCTGATGAACGGTTCGCAGGGGCTGAGCAGGGGCAGGGCGTCGAGGGTTTTTTCGAGATTGACGATGAGCTGATCCGCGATTTGCCGATAGGCAACGCCGGCCTTTTGCAAAATCTCTTTGACGGCGTCAAAATCATGGCAGGTCAGCCGTAATTTATCCGTGGCATATGCCTGCTTGAGGACAGAGGGCGTGCCTTTGGCGGCGATTTCGCCGTTGTCTATGACGATCACAAAATCCGCTTCCGCCGCTTCCTCCATATAGTGGGTGGTGAGAAAGACGGTGATGCCTTTGTCCCTTTGCAATTTTTGGATCGTTTCCCAAACGGCTTTTCTGGTCTGGGGATCCAATCCCGTGGTGGGTTCGTCCAAAAAGAGAATTTTTGGCATGTGGATTAAGGCCCGCGCGATATCACAGCGGCGGCGCTGACCGCCGGAAAGTTTGCCGTAGGGGCGTTTCGCGTATTCCGTAACCCCTGATAGGGTCATGGCCTCCCTGACGGCGTTTTTTAAAGCAACGCCTTTCAAACCGTAGAGGGCACCACGGCAGCGCATATTTTCTTCCACCGTTAGGCGTTTATCCAAGAGGCTGTCTTGAAAGACGGCGCCGATGGCTTTGCGGATCGCTTCGTCCTGCTTGCCCAAAACAGCGCCGTCGACGCTGATTTTGCCGCTGTCCGGCTTTAAGAAGGTGCAGAGGATATCGATGGTGGTGCTTTTCCCCGCGCCGTTGGGGCCTAAAAAGGCGAATAGCTTGCCTTCTTCCGCATAGAAGCTGATGCCTTTCACCGCTTCAAGGTTACCGTATGATTTTTTTAGGTTTTCGACTTCAATGATATGACGCATCATTTTCCCTTTCCTTGATCTTTTGATTGATTTTCTTTGCGGTATCCCTGCTTTGCCAGACCATGATCAGATGAGTGACGAAAAAGACGGTGACGAGGATGACAATGATTTGCAAAACGGATTTTCCTTCCCATGGAAACCATTGAAAGATGCCGCCGCCAATGCCCAAGATCACCACGGCGACATCAAGGAGGAGCAGCGATGTGGCGAACAACTGGGATTCCAGCGGTATTTTGGAGGTGAAATACATGAGGATACTGATCAATGTTGTACAGCAAAAAAGCTCTAATAAATGGCGGCTTTCCAGAAAAGCTGTCCTATCGGCGATGAACCACAGCGTGGAAAGAAGGACCGTGACAACGGTAAAGGAAATGCAGTCGATGAAAACACATTCTTTGACTGAAATTTTGTTCATGGTTTCTGTCTCTCCTTTCATATACCGAATTTTTGGCGAAAGCCCGCCACATAGTGACGGTTAATCAGCTGTTTTTCGCCATTGTTTAAGGTTGCTTCCAGTTTGCCACTGAGTAAGGGACGCACCGATTTCAGTTGATCGGTATTCAAAATGGTGGCTTTGCTGATGCGGACAAAAGGAGTATCCGCCAGTTCCCGCTCCCATTCGTAAAGCTTTTTTCTGCTTTCGTATATTTCCTCCGCCAAATACAGAAAGATCTTTTCATCGACGCAGTCGATATAGAACACATCGGAAAGCAGGATTTTGTAGGTTTCCCCATTTTTTAAGCCCACCGCTTCATCGCAAAAGAGCCGCAGCTGAGCCAGGAGCTTTTCGGTCTTTCCATCAACGTCCACACGACATTTGACGGCGACTTCTGTTTCTCCGTAAGCGTCGTTTCGCTCAATGCTAATTTTCAAAAGAATACCTCCTTTGGCACTGCACGGGTATCATGATACAATAGCTTTTTTCAAAAAACAAGAGGGTTTCCGGTAACCTGCTTTTTTTCGGGGGTAAGATGCGTAAGACCCGAAAACCGCCTCAAGGTTCAACGGGGGAAAAACTTTTCCTGGCCTTTGGTGATGAGGTCGTATATGAGCCGCGCCGTATCTTGCGTCGGCTTTTTCATACCGTCTTTCAGCCACTGTTTGATCACGCCGATACAGCCGTTGGCGAAAAAGAGAAAGGCGTATCTCGCGTCTTCCTTGTCCATATCTTCGCCAATGACCGTCGGCAATAGCTCAAGCCGGGCCAGAATCATGATGATATCCTGCTCAAAAGAAATATCGCCGTTGGCGTTGAGCAGCAGATCCACCAATACGGCATTGGCTTTGATATACTCTAATATTTTTTCAAGCATCTCCGCCGTCGTGCTGTCAAAGGCGTTGGGATTGTAGTTTGCGAGATAATCCTTGACATCGTCGACGAGATCGCTTTCGATTTGGTGCAGCAGGTCGTATTGGTCAATATAGTGGGCGTAAAAGGTGGTGCGGTTGACATCGGCCAAAGCGCAGATCTCTTTGATGGTGATCTTGGCGATGGGCTTTTCTTTCAACAGCTTGATAAAGCTGTTTTTGATGACCATTTTGGAATACTTAACTCGGCGGTCAACCTTTTTTTCCGCTTTTTTTTGATCGGTAGTCATAACCTTTTTCCTGTAAAATAATTTTTTTTAAATTAAACAACAGATTTCAGAAATCCGTTGAATAAATGGCAGATTTTAAAAATTTGCCTGTTGAATTTGAAACACAATGCTATTATACTGTATCCAAGATAGATAATCAACACCATGTACAATAAATGGAGGAGCTATGGCATTTATTGAATTTGAGCATGTCAGCAAAGAGTATCATACAGGAGATGTTGTCATCAAGGCCGTGGAGGATTGCTCTTTTTCCGTGGAAGAAGGGGAGCTCGTGGTGATTTTAGGGCCCTCCGGCGCCGGTAAAACAACGGTTTTGAATTTATTGGGCGGTATGGACAGTCCCAGCGGCGGCCGGATCAAAGTCGGCGGCAATGAGATCCATCATCTAAATAGAAAAGACCTGACCAGCTATAGGCGTAACGATATTGGCTTTGTTTTTCAGTTTTATAATTTGGTGGAAAATCTGACGGCTTTGGAAAACGTGGAACTGGCATCCCAGATCTGTACAGATTCTCTTGATCCGAAAACCGTTTTGGATCAGGTTGGTTTGAGCCATCGCATCAACCATTTCCCATCCCAGCTTTCCGGTGGGGAGCAGCAGCGTGTTGCCATTGCCAGGGCGGTGGCAAAAAGTCCGAAGCTATTGCTTTGCGATGAACCCACCGGCGCCCTGGACAGCGATACAGGCCAGCGGATCATCGAACTTTTGCAACAGACCTGCAAAAAAACGAAAACCACGACACTGTTAATTACCCATAATGCCGTTGTCGCGGAAATTGCCGATAAGGTGATTCACATTAAGAACGGCACGGTTGAGGAGGTTGTCATAAATCCTCAGCCCAAATCAGCACAGGAGCTCGCTTGGTAATGCATTTGCTAATCAAAAACACTTTGATGAAAATTAAAAAAACCTGTGGCCGTTATCTTTCCCTGTTTCTCATCATCCTGGTGGGCGTCGGCTTCTTTGCCGGTGTTAGAGTTAGTGCTCCCGACCTCAGAGCTACACTCAGCAACTACAACCAGGAGTTTCAGCTGATGGATCTGAAGATCGTCAGCACCATGGGCCTGACCGATGACGACGTGGCGGCCATTGCGAGCCTTCCCGGCGTGGCCTCAGTGATCCCCAGCTACTCCCTGGACGCCCTGGCAGGAAAGAATGTCGTCCGCGTCCATGCGCTGTTGAACGACGTCAATACCGTGAGCCTGACTGCGGGACGTCTGCCGGAAAGCGACGATGAATGCGTGGCGGATGCGGAGTATTATCAGATTGGCGATGTGATCAAACTGTCAGATGTGGACAGTGATTTGAAGCATGCGGCCTATACCGTGGTGGGTACGGTATCATCGCCGTTGTATATTGCCGATGATTACGGGAGCACAACAGAGGGCGCCGGTGAATTGTATTCCTTCCTCTTTGTAAATGAGCATAACTTTACGTTGGACGCTTATACCGAGATCTATGTGAAGGCCGCGTCGGAAAAAGCTGCCGTTGATTTCACCACGGCCTATGGCTCCTTGATCACCGCGATCACAGATAAAGCGGAAGGTCTCAAAGAGGCGCGGCAAACAGCTCGTTACCGGGAAATCTATGACGAGGCGGCTCAAACCATTGACGACAGTGAGCAAACCCTTGATGACGAGGCGGCTTCTGCCGGGAAAACCCTCGCAGACGCCAAAGCTCAGCTTGATGATGGCAGTGCTGCTCTGCGTTCCGCCAAAGCGACCTTAGCGGAGCAGGAAGCGCAGCTTAACGAAACTGTGAAAGAGCAGAACGCTGCCTTTGCCAGCAGCAGGGAGCAACTGGATACCGCCTGGGGCCAGGTGGACGCCGCTTTGGCCAACAACGGCCTTAGCCGGGATACCCTTGACGGCCAAATCGCCCAGCTGTCCGCTGCCCTCAACGCCTTGCAGGAGCAACTGGGCCAGTACGAGGTTGACAGCCCCGAATACGTTGCGGTCAGTACGGAAATCGCTGAAAAAACCGCTGCTTATCAAAACCTTCTTACGTTGCAAAATACCCTTCAGTCGCTGTCCGCGCAGGAAGAGCAATGGGCGGCGGGGAGCAAGGCTTTTCAGAGCCAAATCGCTGCGGCCCGGGAAGAAATCGCCGCCGGTAAAGCAACCATTGCCCAAAAGGAGGCGGAACTTCAGTCCGGTTATGACGCGTATCAAAAAGGCCTGTCTTCATATCAGGGGGAAGTTGCCGACGCGAAAGACGAAATTGCTAAAGCCAAAGAAGAGCTTGCCACTTTGGCAAAGCCCCAATGGA
>CALFRX010000139.1 GCA_937919295.1 uncultured Peptococcaceae bacterium
ACGGAATGTTTCCGTCTTGCCACCCGGGCGGTGAATTTAGCGGAAAAATATATGACTCCCGTGATTCTCCTCACCGATGAAATCATCGGTCACATGAGGGAAGCCATCGACTTGGAACAGGAACGGAAAGCCGCGGTATACGACAGGAAAAAGCCTGCCTGCCCCCCCTCGGAATACGTCCCTTACGCCCCCGATGAAAACGGCGCTCCCGTCTTAGCATCCTTCGGCACCGGCTACCGCTACCACGTGACTGGCCTTACCCATGATCAGTCCGGTTTTTCCACCATGGCGCCGGAAAAGGTTTCTGAAACCTGCTGGCGTTTGGTAAACAAGATCGAGGATCATAAAGAAGATATCGTTGATTGGGAACAGGTCCATACCGAAGACGCCGAATCGGTGATCTTGGCCTACGGCGGCGTGGCCCGTGCAGCCTGGGAGGCAGTGGAAATGCTCCGCGCCGAAGGGGAAAAAGTCGGCCTTTTCCGGCCCATCTCCGTTTGGCCGTTCCCCGATCAAGCCTTAACAGCGCTTTTCCCCCAGGTGAAATCGGTGTTCGTCACCGAATTAAACGCCGGTCAAATGGCCTCGGAGGTTCAGCGCGTGGTGGGCGGCGCCGCCAAAGTCGACGGTCTTTTCGTCATTGACGGCGAAATCATGACGCCCCAGGAAATTGTCGACGCCTGGAAGGGGGCCAACAAATGAGTGATAAGAAGTATTTAAGAAACGACAAACTGCCCCATATCTGGTGTCCCGGCTGTGGCAACGGCATCGTTTTAAGCGCTTTGGAAAGAGCGCTGGAGGCCGCCAATGTGGATAAGGACAAAACCGTGATTGTTTCCGGGATTGGCTGTTCCTCCCGAATGCCCACGTACATGGATTTCAATACCCTGCATACCGCCCACGGCCGGGCCTTGGCCTTTGCCACCGGCATCAAATTGGCCAATCCGGAGCTCACAGTTTTCGTGATAATGGGTGACGGCGACGCCTCCGCCATCGGCGGCAACCATCTGATCCACGCGGCCCGCCGCAACATCGGCCTCAACGCCATCGTCGTCAATAACAATATTTACGGCATGACCGGCGGTCAGTATTCCCCCTTAACTCCTACGGGCATGAAAGCTACCACCGCGCCTTACGGCATGGTGGAACGGAATTTCGACCTCTGCGAACTGGCCCGAGCCGCCGGCGCCACCTACGTGGCCCGGGGTACGGTTTACCACGCCAAAGCCCTCACCGACCTGATTTTGGAATCCATGGAAAACGACGGCTTTTCTCTGGTGGAAGCGATGTCCACTTGCCCCATCAGCTTTGGCCGCAAAAATAAGATCCGCGGCAACTATGGGCTCCTTGAATGGGTCAAAAGCCGCTGCGTCAATGTGAAAGCAACAGCCAAAATGAGCCCGGAAGAATACGAGGGGAAAATCCTCATTGGCAAACTCCACCATCAACCGGCGGAAGAATATACGAAGAGCTATGAAAAGATCCTCGATATCGCCAAGGAGGTGGCAAAGAGATGAAAAACAATATCCGTCTCACCGGTACCGGCGGCCAGGGACTGATCCTTGCCGGCATCATCTTAGCGGAAGCCGCCCTTTTGGAGGGAAAAAACGCCATCCAAAGCCAAAGTTACGGCCCGGAAGCAAGGGGCGGCGCCTCCAAAGCCGAAGTCATCATTGCCGACGAACAGATCTATTATCCGAAAGTACTTGATTCCGATTACCTTTTGGCCATGAGCGAAAAGGCATATGAAAAATACAGTGGTGGCATGAAACAGGATTCTGTGCTGATCATCGACACCACCTTTGTCAAAGTAACGGAAAATTCGAAGGCGAAAGAAATCTACGCGATCCCCATTACCGAACTGGCCATCCATGCCACCGGCAGGGAACTGACCGCCAACATCTGCGCCCTGGGAATCATCTCCGCTCTGGGCATTGTCGGGGAAGACCCCCTCCGAAAGGCGATTTTAAAACGCATCCCCAAGGGCACCGAAGAACTCAACATGAAAGCCTTTGAAGCGGGGAAAGCCGCCGTTGAAAAATAACAAAAAAAGAAGATAATAATAAAGCTGCCGCAAAACAAAACGGCAGCTTTATTATTTGCCAATATTTAAGCTGAATAGGCATAAAGAAGCGAGATGATAGCCGGAATAATAAACACGGCAATACCAAGAAGAAACCGACTGCGCAGCCAGACCGGGGTCAATAACTCCGCCGGTTCCTGGGATTTGTAGGTAAATCGGGGAAAGGCAAAAACCGTCAAAATCAATAAAAGGCCGGAGAAAGCAGTGATCCAGATAGATGGCGTGCCAACACCAAAGAGCGTCTTCATTGGCAGAGCCAGAAGATCTTCGGGGAGCACGTTGCGCAAAATACCGAGTTCGAACAGTTTCGTATCGACATTGTTATACCAAACGTTCACCACATAACCAAAGAAAACCGCAGTCATCAGCCACTCCAGGCCGATCGTGGCTTTTTTTCTCGGCTGCACAACGATGAGCAGAGCAAGAAAGGGACACATCAAGAGCAACCACTGGGGATGCCAAGCAGAAAGGCCAAAAAGCGCGAAAGAAACCGCCATCCCGGTAAAGACGAGATAAGATAGGGTCTCATCTTTTTTTAACGGTTTTTGCAGATAGCAAAAGGCGCAAACAGCCGCCCAAATCAAAAGAGGAATACTGATCCCGGCAAGCCGCGTTTGCCATACGGTCTCAAAAATATAGTTTGGTGCACCAAAACCGAAAACGCTGTGCAGAAAGGAACTGTCCCAGAAATACAGTACGACCTCCAGCAAAACCGGCACAGCAAAGAGCGCAGTATCCCTGAAAATCTTCAAAATATCTTTTTCTTTCAGCAACAGGAAAGGGATAAAAAAGAGAAACGTGTAGTATTTGAAGGTCGCCGAAAGCGCGAAAAAGAGCAAAAATTTCCAGTGCGCACCCTTTCTCCAGCATACAAGAGCCAGCAACATCAAACAGACGCTGAAAATATCGTACTGGCAAAAAATAAACTGCGAAAAGAAACCGATGGGCGTGGTCAGAAAGAGAAAGGCCCCGATTTTACCCTTATCTTCCGCTAAGCCGCCTTCTCTAACCAGCAAATAGATCAAATATGCGCTGGAAAGATAGGTGAGGCAGGGCAACAACTTATACCAGAGCAAGGCAAAGAAGCTCACCGTAATGGTCGGCTCAGTGACAAGCCCAATTAGGCGAATCGGCAAATTCCAGAGGGCAAAAAGCAGATAAGTGCTGGGTAAATAATTCAGGTCGGTATAATGCTGCGTGGCGTAAGCATAAAGATCGCTAAAATGACCGTTGAGGTAAATCAGTGAACCGCCGGCGGTGATCAACAGATCCGATTGCTGAAAGAACAGGGCGCAAAGAAACGCGGCGACGAAAAAGAGCAGGTAATCCACTTTTCGTACCGGTTCTGCCAAAATATTCAGTCGTAATTTTTTCTCCTGTGCCATAAATACCTCTATTTCTTAAAACTCCAGAATTTATGCCCCACATAACTGATCACAGTACAAATTGCCATAGCAATCAAGCCGGCCCATTCTTCACTCAAGGCGATACCGTAGACGAATAAGGCAATCAGCCCAACATTAACGCCGTATTGTACCGCGTAAACAGAGCAGAAACGCACCATTTCCCCCAGAGACTTTTTCGCCGTCGCTGTTTTGGAGCGGAACGTAAAGGACTTGTTCCAAACATAACTGTTTGTGGTGCCTAAAATCTGCCCAGCCAGAGAGGCTACGGCATAATGAAGGCCAAACCGGAGGCAGAGCCAGTAAGTCCCGTAACCGACGATGGTATTGAGCACGCCGACAAAAACGTAACGCAGAAACTGGCCCGCAGCATCGTCCGCCATGAACTTTTGATAGAACTTATTATTTTTCAGTTGCATGAATATTTATTTCTCCGCCCTGCATTTTCTTTTTTTCAATCGCTCCCGAAACTTTACAAAAATCAGCCATACTACTTCCGCAAGAAGCATCAAGGTCAACATTAAAATCGCCGTGGATTCCACCGCCGTGCTGAGATTGATCGCTGCTTTATAGTGCATGCGATCCCCCAAATGATGCCATCCCGAAAAGGGTATTAGCACCATGGTTGAGGTCATCAGTAGAAGATAAATGAAATTGACTCTGCTTTTTCTTTTTTCATGATCCAAAAAATAGATGAGGGGGATCATCATAAAAATTCCAGCGTATACCGCGCTGATTGCCGGCAAACCGATTAAAAGTAACGTGGCTATGAGCACACGTTTCCATTCCTCTTGTAAAACAAAGCAGCCAATCACACCAATGGTTAACGTCAAAAAAATGAATATTTTCGTGATTATCGAAGGAATCGCTCCGCATGTGATCCATTCAAGTGTATTAGAGAAGTTAAGTTTATAAGAATAATATCTGGCAGCTACCTCTGCACTGGTGTTGATTAAATTGTGAAGCCAAATGACGATATGATCAAAACCGCCAAAAAAGACAAAAGGGACGAATAAAAGAAAAACACCATAAGTCAATAGACGTAGTGTTTCTTTATAACGTTTTTCCCTTAAAACCAGAAATCCGAAAATTGCCGGGTAGATCTTCAAACCCGCGGCAATGGCCAAAGATATTAATGCAATTTCCCGCAAAACTTTATTGGGGGAATCTTTCCATAAAAAGAACATCATCGTAAATATTAAAGCAACAACAATGATATTGCCCCGTTCAAAAGCATACAATAGGGGCAATGAAAACAACATCAAAAAAGAAAATAGAATTCTTTCTTTTTCGCTACCCTTTTTCAATGACTTACAACAAATCCATACTCCAAGTACCGTGGCCATAAAGTAGAACATGAACGGTAACATATAATCCTGACACGTGCGCATTTGAAAAGCATCGATCACACCGGGTACCTGAGACATCGCGGCCACCGAAGACAAATGCACAAAACCAAGATATACAAGGTTCGCCAAAGGTGGATAGATTACCAAGTTCTCATAAGGCGTTCGAGTAATAACATCCCGAACAGAGTTGAAATAATCCATAAAGGTATTGGTATTATCGTAAATAAAACTTCCTAAAAAGAGCTGCCCTCTTGTGACAATGGCTAGGAAAAAGGAAGAGACCAAACCAACGATGGCAATGAGGTAAAATGTCTTACGATATAAATCTTGGTTTTTTAGTGGTTGATACATAAAAATCCCCTGTTAAACATCAATCATCCAGTCAAACTTAACACAAAACGTTTTCAGCTTTTCTTTCATTGAGGCCACCATCAATTTTAATTTTTTACCTTTGCAGAGGCACGTTCCGTATCATCAAGGACATAGACTTGAACGGAGTTTGTTGCATCAAGTAAAAAACTTCCTTCTAACGTATAGCCTTCATCTGTAATAAATTCCGAAAGGAACTCCATCAATTTCCGCTGTGCGGAAGCTTCGCTGCCATCAAACAGCGTTTCATGTCCTTCCATCACCCATTCTTGAAACGGTGAAACAATAATCATTTGAGGGATCTCTTCTTCAATCCGTTCGATATCTGCATAGATCGTCTCACTGGAACAAACATCAAACCATTGAACATACGAAAAAGTGAATGGAGTTTTATCGGCGATCAGATAAAAAATCGGACAGTGGGGCGTAACGAACAAGGAATCATCGTCATCAAGATATTTCTGCATCAAAGTATAAACGCCCTCATACATTTCTTTTTTCTCCGCAGAAAGCTGCAAACCAGTAAGATAGGGTACATTCGCTGTTTCACACTGCATTTCCTGATCTGTTTCCGTATATCCCCACCAACTATAGGGCTCAAGATTCTTCACACTGGCGCAGGATACCACAAAAATCGTAAGGCAGCATAGCAATACGATCGTAAAACTGTTTTTTTGGTAAGAACCGAAAAACATTAATAAAGGACAAATGATGAGGGCCACCGTAAATCCGGTTTCCCCTGCGGATAACCCGGCAGAGGTTCCACTTCCATAACCCAAAGCAATCACTGATCCTAAGAGCATAATGTAAGCAACAAGGTCTTCACATTGTTTCGCTTTTTTTCGAATCAGAAGAGTGATACAAATCATAAATATGATAACGATGACACCGTAATTTACATATTCCATACTCACAAAGAAATACGCATAAATCAATCTGGCCAACCGTGTCACAAGGAATGTGGCTATAAAACATAGCAACGTTAAGAGAAAAAATGCACCACCAAGGCACAACGAGACCTCGGCTGAAAGTTCCTCCTCTTTACTGCGTAGACGATAAACGAGAACCCCTACAAGTAAGGCTAAAAGTTGAGCAAACATCTCCCAGTGGGAACTCCACATCGTTTTTATGGACCGGGGTATCCAACTAAACAATTCCACTAGCAAACCACCTTTGGCGGCGATCGCGTTGGTCACGGTACTTTCCAGAAATACCGATAACGTATTCGTTGTGATAAGTATCCATAACAATATTGCTACCGGTAAGATGACACCTATGGTATACCATATGATCCCACGAATTACAATTTTACGCTTTTGACGATAAAAAATCATAAAAGAAAGCACAATCAAAATCACATAGCAACAGCAAATATATATGAGACCGCTATTCTGCCGTATAAGCAATGCCAGCGCTGCCGAAATGCCGGAAAAAAAGGCCAATAGATCCGTAACGGTATTTGCGTTTTCTTTCATTCTCTTATGAACAAAACATAGATATGATCTGATTTTTTCCCCGAGTGCCCTATTTTTATCACCATCTGCTGCCGGGTTCCATTCCGTAAATCGTAAACGATTGCTTGTTGACGGACTCCACTCCATAAACTGCAAACTATTGTTTATTGAGACGCTCACCCTTACACCATTTGCTGTTTTATACCAATAGTTCAATAATAGCAGCATCGAAAGATAGATGAAAAAATCGAACCAACGAATATAATCATAACCAATAAATGTATTTTCCGTCTGCAAAAACATCACAGAGCAAAATGCGCCGACCATCGCAATGAACGGCTTAAACAGCTTTGTCAGCATAAAATAAAACAGTACGGCAATACAGATAAAAAGCAAGGCGCCAATCGACCGTAATACGATGATATCATAACCAAAAATTTTCGTGATAAAACTGATGAGATAAACGTAAACCGGAGGAAACAACATCTCAAAATCTTTATAAGGATGCAGTCCCTCTTCATTAATGCTCTTGGCAAAAACCGAATACCAGCCTTCACTGATCGGCATCGTATTACGAAAAATATAAAAGATATAAAACCCGGTTAACAGAATCAACAGCGCCAAAAAAAAGAGCTTTTCCTTCTTCTCCGTACCGCAGAAACGATCCTGCCACCTCGAATATTTCATATTTTCAGCAATTTTCATGACGGTCTCCGTCCTCAAAATTAAGTCGATTTTCCTCAATGACCAGAGGACGGTTCATAATGCGCGTGTTCATGCTTAAGATATATTCACCGATGAGGCCAATAAAGAAAAGCTGCACCGCACCGATAAAGAAAATGCCGATGGTCACCGGGGCCATGCCCATCTGGAAGGAATTCCAAAAGATCAGTTTTAAAATCAGATAAGCAAGACCAATGAAAAAGGACAATCCCCCAACGATAAAACCGATGATGGTAGCGATTCTTAAACCAAATTTCGTGTAAGAAGTAAAGCTCAGCATCGCCGCATCATACAGAGAAAAGAAATTATTATGGGTTTTCCCGGCGCGTCTGCGCTGTTGCTCATAATAAACAACGCCGCGTTTAGCCGGACCGAGCTCCGCCACGATACCTCTTAAGAACGGCGTGGGGTCATCGAGACCGCGCAGTACTTCGATAAAGCTTCGGTCATAAAGGCCGGTTCCGGTAAAATGCTCAATTTGCTCCACCTGAGACATCCGTTTGATCAATTTATAATAGCAGGTGCGAAACAATCGCATCAACGGATTTTCCCTGCTGGTCTTTTTGATGGCACAAACAACCCTATATCCTTTTTCCCATTCCGCCACAAGGCCAGGAATGAGGGAAAGCGGATCCTGAAAATCACAGCACATGCTGATCACACAGTCACCGCTGGTTTGTAACATACCGTAGTAGGGCGAATTAAATTGACCGAAATTCTTGGCGTTAAAGATTGCTTTGATCCGTTGATTCCCCCGGCACAATTCCGTTAATAACGCCTGCGTTTGATCGGTAGAACAATTATCGATAAACAAGATTTCATAATCATACTTGCCAATTTTGGTGAGCTCCGCGATGATGGCCTGGCTCATGGGAACAACATTTTCTTCTTCATTATAACAGGGAATCAGCACACTGATCTTTTTCATTTTTCCCGTTCTCTCCTGCACCAATTAATCGTCTTTTGAATCCCTTCTTCAAAGGGAACCTGGGGTTCAAAACCGGTATCCGCCGTCAATTCGCTGATATCGGCACAGAGGTACATCACCTGATAGGGTTGATACGGAACTTCGCCGAATTTGATGGGTAATGACAAATCAACGGCATCACGCATTGCTTCAATATAGTCTTTCAATAAGCGCGTTTTACCGCCGCCGACAGGATATACTTTTCCGTCTATGCCTTTTTCTCCGATACAGTAAAAAGCATTGGCGGCATCTTCGCTGAAAAGATAATCCCATTGCTGCTCACCTTCGGTAAAAGCAGTCCCTTTTCTGTCCAGCATTTGATCAATGGATTTCATAATCATCGTATAACCGTTATCCTTGGGACCGTATGTACTTAAGATACGTCCCCAATTATGACGCATATCCAGCTGACCGCAGAGAATGCGGCTTAAGATACCGGCTGCGTGTTTGGCAACACCATAACCTGTTTCTGGAAAAGCTGGTGTATCTCCCTTTAGTTTTGTTGTAACTCTGCCGTATTCCGCTTGAGAACCAGCGCCTATAAAAACCTTGCAGCCCAAAGCATGAGCTAACTTTACCGCATCCAAAGTCCAGGTAATATTGTTATTCTGCAGGTAGACGTCGTCACGAGAGACGCCGTAAGTCCCATCCCAACCGAAGTGATAGAACGTATCAAAATCATCCCCCGCCTCTGTTAAGCGTAAAAGCTCCGAAAGGTCACATTCCGCCACAGTAACAAGGCTGTCTTTGGGAATATTATCTCTTTTCTTTGAATGGGGTCGGCAAATTGCCAGAACTTCAACGCCGTCTTGCACGAGTTTTTCAATCAGCGCCGAGGCCAGCATTCCCGTGGCGCCGGTAATCGCGGCTTTTTTCATCATTTTGTTCCTTTTTCATAATCTAAAATATCTTGCGGTTTTTCTGCAATAAAACAGACACAGGAGTGGTCTGTATCCCCTTGTTTTCCCTGCCCCCAAGTTACATAAAGGCAATCAATTCCAGCGTTCTCCGCAGTTAACACATCGGTAAGGCCATCCCCAATATAAACTGTTTCCTCCGCCGTAACCCTTGCTTTCTCCATCAAATATTGCACCCCCCAAGGATCCGGTTTCGAAGGATACAGAGGGTCATAGCCAGCCACAGCCAAAAAATCAATTTGTCCGAAAAAACGCTGACAAAGCGCATCGGTTAACTGCTGCGCTTTATTGGTATGAATTGTTAATTTCTTCTGTTTTTTTTGAAGCTGCGAAAGAACCTCTGTGATTCCAGAAAAAGGCGCTGTATTGGGCTTGTCAGATGCAAGATACAGCTCCCGATAAACGGTTTTCACCTTCGTAATGTTCTCTTCGGTCATCTGGTCAGACGGTAGCAGTCTGGCAACAACGGTCTCTAAATTGCCTCCTACAAAATGTTTGTATAAGGTCAAATCATGAATGGGAAAGCCGAATTGCGCCAAAGCTGCGTTGAAGCAAATGGCCACATCGGTAATGGTATCGACTAAGGTGCCGTCAAAATCAAAAATGTAGAGTTTCTTTCCCATCTTATAATAGCCCGGAGGCATCCTTATGACGCTGCCACATCATTTCCATTCTGGCCTTGTCTTCTTCGGCCATACGTCCGTAAAAATCACATTTATTCTGTAAATAAAGTACCTCGAATTCCATGGCTTTGATAATACTCTTTTTCAGACGCTTTTCATCATCAGTTGCTCGGAATACGATTTTTCTGGTTTCAAATTTATCGATCAACGGAGCCATCTTCTGAATAAAAGGAATCGCCTCAAAAGAGATTCCACCCCCCATACCGACAATGAGCCCTGCCGCCTTCGCTTTTTCAGCGAAGAAAGAAACGGCCTCATAGACAGCATCTCCATTGATTTCCGCGCGGGAAAGTCCCATTGAAGAGGAAAGATCCACTCTGCCGACAGAAATGGTGTCTAACATACCCTCACCTGCCTCTAAAATTTCAGCGAAATTTTCCCGACAGGTTTTGGTTTCGGCATTGATGATCCATTCCACATCCTTCAACTCATCACCATAAACTTTTTTTGCCGCATACACAAATTTCTTCATTGCAAAAGGCGTTTCAATCATCGGGGCCATAATCCCAGTAGCTCCCAGCAAACGGCACTGATCAAGGTCGCGCACAGCTTCACAGCCGCCGATTTTGATAAAAAGGTCCATACCCGCCCGAAAAACGATTTCATTGAGTTGCACCAGTTCATCGGTGCGGGAACCTTCCGCTTCAAATTCGGCCTTCACTGCCAGAACGCTATACTCATCCTTTAACTCTTTGAGAATTTCCAACATCTGACGTTCTTTTTTATTCATCTTCCCTATACCTCTGAATTATCATCCTTATTCACAGTCACATTTATTGCTCAAATATTCTTCCCGGCAAAGAAACGGATACATATCATCAATGGGTGGTGAAACAATTTTCCCATCAGGCAAAACTTTCGAAGACAACTTCGGCTCAAAAAACTGGGTCGGATCAAGTATGCCCTCACAGATCACCGGCCCCTCTATGGATAAAGCCATTTCAATTTTTTCATCGAGTTCATTAAGGTTTTCAACACAAACATAGCCAATACCAAATGCCGCTGCGATTTTTTCAAAATCCGGGAAAGAAACGCCGGAATCGGGCGTGGCGCCGACCAGCGGCGGTTTAAATAGGTTCATCTGGGTCTGACGGCAGGAATGGTAACCAGTATTATTAAATAAAAAAGTCTTGATTTCCGCTTTATGATGCACCGCAGTCTGTAACTCCTGAAGATTCATCATGATACTGCCGTCGCCGTCAAAACAAATGGTCCGTTTCCCCGGTCGGGCAAAAGAACAGCCCAAGGCTGCAGGGAAACCATAGCCCATACTGGCACAGCCGGAATTGGTAAAAAGCCGTTGCCCTTTTTTAAGGTTAGCGGCCTGAAAACCGATGACGCAAGCGGAACCGTTACCGCAAATAACGGCGTCATCTTCTTTCAGATGCTGAAAGATGCGATCAACAAAAACATATGGGTTAAGCGGCGACTGGTTCTCATAATAGGTTTGGCACACCGCCGGATAGCGGGCATCTGTTGCCTTGCATTTTTTGAGCCAATTCTGATGGCCCGCTTCAGGCATATAATCTCCGGCCAACATCTTGGCAAGCAACTCTTTCACATCACCACAAATCGGCATATCCGGTTGAATGGTTGGCTTTTTCAGCTCATTGGGATCAATATCGTTAATGATTTTATAGGCGTTCTTCGCCCAGTCTTTATAATTATAGGAAATCTGGCGGATATTTAAGCGGCAGCCCAGCGTTAACACCAGATCACTGTTTTCCACGACAAAATTGCCTCCCCTGGTACCGACCGTACCGGGCCTGCCACAGAATAACGGATGGTCATTCCAGAGCGTATCATGGGCGTTCCAGGCAGTCACCACGGGAATCTGCAATTTTTCAATCACTTTCATAAATTCGTCATGGGCATGGCCTAAACGAATGCCAGAACCGGCCAAAATGATAGGACGTTTAGCCGCGGCAATTTTATCAAGAACCGTTTGGGCAGTTTCCTGCGAAATCGATGGAGGCAGCGAATCAATGCATTTCCCTTCCTCAAAATGCTTCAATGCGTCGGTATCTACCGTCGCGCCCTGAATATTTAAAGGAATATCAAGCCAAACCGGGCCACCGCGACCAGTAAAGGCCAAATAAAATGCCTTTTCCAAATGATAGGCAATTTCGGTGGGGTCCGTAATCATCACAGCATATTTGGTCATGGGACGCACGCTGTCAACGATATTGTATTCTTGATCTCCTAATTGCCGTAAAGGCACGTCCGTAATCCAGGTGGTGGTTTCCGTTTTAACCTGCCCGGAAACGATGACCATGGGT
>CALFRX010000140.1 GCA_937919295.1 uncultured Peptococcaceae bacterium
GATGAAAGCGATAGAGCAAAAGTAAACCTGCCGCCGGCAGTAACAAGATGAGTAATTGATACCAAATATCACCGATGGAGGAGATCAACTCCCGCCAAAAAGAGGTGACCGCGTCGGCGCCCATGCCAAACTGGGAGAAGGAAAGACTTGTCCCGAAAATATGGTAATTGACCAGTTGCGCCGAAATCAAAATCCACGCCGCGAAGAAGAGCCCAAGCCCCACAAAAGGACGGGCCTTAGGACGGCATAAGACCGTTATGAAACCGAAAAGAGCGCCCCAGAAAACACCGAAAATAATCGGCATGTAGATACGCCCGCCGATCTCCCCGTAAGCGAAGAGATGGTAGAATAATTCCAAAAACACAAGGCTCAAGGCGTAAACGCCGAACAAAACGGAAAGTTCTTTTACTTGCTCTTTGGATAATTTTAAACGGTTCCAGTAGTTATAAATATTCCTTCGCGCCGTGGCGTTGTCCTCTGTTTCACCGGGTTTCTTGTGTTTTATCAGTTGAAAGAGGCGATGCTTTAACGAAAGGCCGCCTTTATCATATTGCTCTTGCTCCATTTTCCCATTCCTCATAAGAAAAAAATAAATAATAGTACGATTCTACATGATCATTATGTAGATTTCTTGTAAAAAGCGGACGCTTACAAAACATTCTCCAAACCGTAAACGAGTCCCGGCGTCAAATCACCCAAACTTCTTATGGCCAGCAAAACACCGGGAACGAAAGATTCCCTGTTCATGGAATCATGACGTATGGTCAGCGTTTGTCCCCTGCCCCCGAAGATCACTTCCTGGTGCGCGACAAAACCCGGCAGGCGTACGCTGTGCACGCGCATCCCTTCGTATTCACCACCGCGAGAGCCTTTGATTTGCTCCACTTCGTCCACTTGTCCCTGCCGGATCTTTTCCCGTTCCCTGGCCATCATCTCCAAAGTTTTGATGGCCGTACCGGAAGGCGCGTCCTTCTTTTGATCGTGATGAAGTTCAATCACTTCCACCATGGGAAAATGCTTCGCCGCAGCGGCGGCAAAATTCATCATCAAAACAGCGCCCAAAGCGAAATTGGGGACTACAAAGACAACACGGTTGGCCTTGCGCGCTTTTTCGTCAATCTCCCTCAGTTCTTCTTCACTGAGGCCGGTGGTACCGACAATGATATGCTTTTTATGGCGCAAGGCGATTTCAATGTCTTGCTTTACCGCTTTCGGCGTGGTGAAATCGATGAGGATATCGGGGTGTTTCGTTTCAATCATTTCCGCCATATCCGCCTCGATCAAAACGCCGCGTTTTTCGCCGCCGACAATTTCCGCGATATCGCGGCCGAAACCGTTGATGTCGACAGCGCCCACCACGTCCATATCATCTGCGGCGATCACGCCCTGCATCATGGATTGTCCCATTTTTCCGTATGCGCCAATAAAAGCAATTCTCATCTCAAGTACCTCGTATCTATTTTACCACAGGGGATTTCGGTTGGTGTTCATCTCTACTACAATGATTTCCGGCCCGATTTTCTTTACTTCACTCCATTTGATGGTCAACAACGCATCGTCGTGATAACGGCTGATCATATGGTTTCTCGCCGGCAACAGGATGGAATCGATCTCTCCGGTGACCTCGTCAATGAGTAGATCCGCATCGGCGACGTCGCCGATGACTTCCCCGTTTTCCAAATTTACAATTACTTTCCCGGCCAATTCTGAAAAGAGCATAAGCGTTGACCTCCTGGCTTTTTTATCAACTTATGCCGCTTTCTTAGTCCTTATACGCCGGTATGGCCAAAACCGCCGCCGCCGCGTTCCGTTTCCGGCAGCTGCTCGGAAACAAGAAATGCCGCCTTGCAATAGGATGAAATAATCCCCTGGGCAATGCGCATCCCCCGTTCGACGACAAAATCGCTTTTTCCGAGATTGATCATGATAACCTTCACTTCACCGCGGTAATCGCTATCGACGGTTCCCGGCGTATTCAGCAGGGTAACGCCGAATTTCGCGGCCAAGCCGCTTCTGGGGCGCACCTGTAACTCCATGCCGGCGGGAACCGCCAACTTTAGCCCGGTAGGAATCAGCTGCCATTCCCCCGGCGCTATGGTGACGGGTTTGTCCACTGGCAGCGCCGCGTAAAAATCAAAACCGGCAGCGCCCTCTGTCTGATAACCGGGGAGAGGCAAAGCGCCGTAGGATTCTAAACATTCGATTTCCACATCGGCTTTTTTGATCATCTGTATCATTCGCTCTTTCCTCCAAGAAACGCGACCGCCGCCTGGGCGGGATCGAAGATTTTTTCGGCGACAGCTTGAAAGTCCGCTCTCGTAACCCCATTGATCCGCTCCACCACCTCTTCGATGGGAATGTAACGACGGAAAAACAGTTCGTTGCGGCCGAGACGGCTGAGACGGCTGCCGATGCTGTCAAGACCAATGCGCATCCCGCCGCTGATCTGATCCTTCAAGTTTTGCAAGGCTCTTTCGGGAATACCGTCTTTCCGCAGGGTCTCGATTTCCGCGCAGCAGAGATCTTTTACCTGTTGGCCTTGTCCCATGGAGGTACCGGCGTAAACCGCCAGCATCCCGATATCCTCATAGGCATTGGTAAAGGAATAAACCGAATAGGACAGCGCCCGCTCCTCCCTGATTTTTTGAAAAAGCAGGGACGACGCGCCGCCGCCGAGATAATCGCTGATCAATATGGAAGTAAAATAATCGTCGTCAAAAATAGAGCAGGAAGGGAAACCAATACAGATATGCTCCTGGGCGACGTCCTTCTTTTTTGTCACTTCGCCGGGATGAAAATGAGGGGCGGGAAACGTTGTTTCCTGGGTTTTCCCCTTAAAATCACCAAAATACCGCTCCGCGGCATCTAATATCTTATCAAACTCAAAGTTACCGGCCACGGCCAACACGCTGTTTTCCGGGGTATAACGTTCCCGGCGATAGGTTTTTAACGTATCCGCGGTAAAAC
>CALFRX010000141.1 GCA_937919295.1 uncultured Peptococcaceae bacterium
ATGCATTGCGGCCGTCGCAGGAAGGCAGCAAGAACCGGCTAAGGTGGAGAAGGTCATACCGCAGGGGGTCATACCGGTATGGTTACGGGTGGCAATCATGATACCGTTGCATTCAAAGAGTACGGACATGATCGCTTCAAAGCAACCGCAGGAGGTCGCGGGAGAATCCATCATGGTATAGAGATTGACTCTTTCCACCGACTGATGGGATTCTTTGTAGAAATAATCGTTACACGTCTGCCACATACCCTTTTCTTCGTCGATGGCTTCGCCTTTTACCACGGGCTGGTTGGCGCCGTTGGGATCGATTTCATAAGCGGCTTTGGCGTCAAGCCAGGAAACAGCGCCGCAGAGACCGACATGTTCGGGGGTCAGAACGCAAACGTGATTCGGAGCGAAAGACTGACAAAGTAAGCAGCTGTAGAAGATGTCGACTTTTTCGTCTCTCAATTCTTTCAGGCGGTTATCGCGCTGGCCGTAGATTTCTTTCGCCACTTTATGCCTTTTGGAAACTTCGTCTTTGTCGGTATAGATGGTAACCTGTACGCGGTCGACGATGGCGGAGTATTCCTGTTTGTATTTGGCAATGAGGATTTCGCCGTAGTCATGGAATTTAAATCCTTTGGCAATGGCATCTTTACTGATACGCATCCAAACGGTATCACGCTGGTTGACATGCCAGAGACCTTCACCGTAGTTGATGAAGTAGTGAACGCGGCGTTCGAGCACGCCTTCGAAGTCTTCCTGCATTTTACGGCCGTAGATATCGATGACGATACCGATGGGAATCTTGTCGCCTTCGTTAAATTCATCGGTTTCAGGCCCAATCACGGTAATTTTGCCGTCTTCGATATGATCGGCGTCAACCATGCGTACGAGTTCAAAGGCTTCGGATTTATTGTTCCCCATTTCATAGTACATATCACCTTTGCGGATCGTTTCACCTTCAAAGGCGGGACCCTGGTTGATGGGGATATCAATTTCAATGTTGGTCAGTTTCACGCCGCGGATTTCCATGGCGAGAGCAACGATTTTATCGTAATCGGGCTCGGAAACGTACCAGTCATTGAGAGTTTCTTCGGGTAACAGAACCTGGTCGGTAACGATGGGGAAACCTAAGTAGATGCAGCCGAATTCGGCGGCGGTCTTTACTTCGTCTCTTTCGCCGAGATGAATACCGAAAGCCATGATTCTTCTTCTCTGGTAATCTCTTTGGGCTTCGGTGTCACCGGGGGTGATATTACCGAACATCATACCGGCGCGGAGGGCGTAGTTGGCGGCATGAACCACTTGGGTGAAGTTGCCGAGAGGATAAGCGATGTAGTCGAGACCAAGTTTGACGTTTTCTTCCAGCAATTGTTCAATGACTTCATCGCTGAGGAAGAGCATCATCCCTTGTCCCATCAGTTTGGCCACGATTTTCGCGGCGGATTTGGAGTCTTTGGCACGACCCAAAATGATGGCTTCGCCGGGAATGGTCCAGTCAACCATTTTGATGCCGTATTTACGGACGACGGGGTCACCGATGAAACCGAGCCACGGTTCTTCATAGGGTTTGTCGGTTTCGATGTATTTCAACGCTTCAATGATTTCGGCGGCGAATAACGTTGCTTCACCGGCGAGACGGGCGTTTTCAAAGGTCAAAGGTTCAAATATCTGAGCGCGTTTTTTGTTCAAAATCGCGGGCAGCTGACCTAAAGTCGTCACTTTATCACCGCTCAAGCAGGCGATAACCGGGAGATAATAGGCGGTATCGGGGTATTTGATTTCCTGATCCGCACCATATTTTTTCAGTGCTTTCGTCAAGAGGATTTCAGCATAGCTGGTGGCAACGATGGCACCTTCCTGTGCTTGTTTAAAGAGTAATTTCGGCTCTTTTCCTTCTTCAACGGCACCATTATAGATTTCATTAAAAGACATAATTATACCTCCTTTCGTCCCTTATCAATAATTCCTGGTCAGAGGCGCTTCATATTTTTCGGCAGTCGCTTTATGAACGCCCATTTTCCAGGTACGGTATTCCAGAGCAGCAAGCAGTTTTTCGGCGGCTTTTTTAAAGTCGGTTTCAAAGATGAAGTAACCGCCGTAAACGTCGGAGGCGATGCGACAGGTAATGTCGTAAACGCAGGCGCTACCTTCGATCGGAGGCATGGTGCCGACATGGGTAGGAACACCCATGGCAACAAGGCCGCTGCCGATGGAAATCGCTTTTTCACTCATTGCTTCAGGAGCCGTGGCTACGAAAGGAACTTTAGGAGTATCCACACCCATGGTTTCAGCCATCAGGGTGAGGAAGTCATGGCAACGGGAATTGTCAACGCAGGAGCCCATATGGAAAGCGGAGGGCAAGCCGTCGGAGAGCTTATCTTTGTTGCCTGCTTCCAGTTTATGGATGAAAGCGGCTAAGCTTTCACCGCAGTGCTTATCAACCTGGGCAGGATCCATAAAACCGGCTTTGGCCATAGCCTGAGCGGCGCAACCGGTTGCGATAACAAAGACATTTTCCTTTAACAGTCTGGCCACGATTTCCAAATGGTTTTCGTCGTGGACGGATTCCAGGTTGTTGCAACCACAGAAGTGGGCGACACCCTTGATGTTGCCGGCAGTGATTTCGTCAATCAAAGCCTGCATGGGAGTTTCGGGATTCAAAGCGCCAAAGAGACCGAGCATCGCTTCAAGGCTGAAGCCGGCGACGACTTTGCTCTTAACCTGAGGAATATAAACTTCTTTCCCCTGTCTCTTTTTGTAAGCTTCGATGGCCATGCGAACGATTTTCTGAGCGCTTTCAATGGCATGTTCTTCATCAAAAGCGATGTGTTCGGAGCCGGGAATCTTGGAGATGCCCATGGTCGTAACGATGGTGGTATTGAAACACTCGGCAACCGCACGAATGCTGGGCATGATGCACTGAACGTCGACAACCATCAAGTCGGCGGCGCCGGTCATGATCGCCAATTCCTGGGATGAGAAGTTGGTGGCAATGGGAACACCGGAACGCATCAGGACTTCGTTACCGGTACAGCAAATCCCAGAAAGCTGAATCCCGGCAGCGCCCGCCGCTTTGGCTTCATCTTCCATTTCACCGGCAACATCTACAACGGTCTGGCTCAAAAGCGGATTATGACCGTGAAGAATGATGTTAACCTTATCGGCTTTGATGACACCAAGGTTTGCTTCGGTGGTGCAAGGTTCCGGCGTACCAAGCAGGATATCGGATACGTCGGTGGAAATATGCATACCGACATAGTCGGCAAGAGCTGTTTTCAAAGCGCCAAAAATAATGTTGACGGGATCCGCGTCGACGCCCATATGAGTCTGATGCAGCATACTTACGACGGAACGGTCAATGGAAGTCGGTGAGATTTCGCATTCATCAAATTTGGTTTTTCTACCATCAGTGATATAAGAAGTCAACCAACGACAGGGTTCGGAAGAAATGTTGCCGAAATCATTCAAAGCGGCAAGGGCAACTTCTTCTGCCAAAGCATTGGTATCCTTCCCTTCGGCGCTGATACCGACATTGGCGGCAACAGCACGAAGTTTTGCTTCGTCTTTCACTTTATAGTCTCCCGTTTCACCGCGGGATGCGGCTAACAGCGTGTAAACAATTTCACGACCGTGGTCGGAGTGGGCGGAAGCGCCGCCGGCGGCAAGTCTTGCGATGTTGCGGGCAACGATGGTGTAATCATGAGCACCGCAAATCCCCTTGCTTTTTTCGCCTTCAAGGCCTTTCACGCGACAGGGCCCCTGGATGCAAATTTTGCAGCAGACACCTTCATAACCAAAGGCGCACTGCGGCTGTTGGGCAACATAACGCTGGAA
>CALFRX010000142.1 GCA_937919295.1 uncultured Peptococcaceae bacterium
GTGGCGGCAGTGCCGTCACCGCATCAGCTTGGCGGGAAAGTGGCGAGGCCACTTTTTTGACAAGCTGAGAGATTCGGCGTCTGAACAGTCAGATGCCGAATCTTTTTTCTTATATGCTACCAGAAAATTTACGAAGCAACGGCAGATAACATGTTGTTTTGCTGCCTTTCCCTTAACGGTTTTTAGAAGCCGCTGCCTGTTTTGCTCATTCAGGAGATATAGTATTCCCGCATATCTTCCAGGCGCAGGCAACCCAAAAGACCGCGATAGACGTAACCGCAGTCCACATCAATGATATTTTTACCGTGGAGGATATGGCAATCGTCGCCATAACACATGGTTGGTGTATGACCGACGATAACGGTTTTATCGGTAAAAAAGACGTTTGCGGGATCGGGTCGCCCCCACACACTGTTTTCCACATCATTTTCATCGGCCATGGGGCAGCCGTGGATCAGGCGAAACTGGCGGTCTCCCACCGTGACGTCGAGAAAAAGCGGCAATTCTTTGAGATATGCTTTGATTTCCGTCTGTTCCTCTAAGGAGAGGCGCGAAAAACGGTGAAAGGTTATCATGCCGCCATTATAAAACCAGAGTTCGTTGTCGCCGCTGGTCAAAGCATCTCTCATCATCACCTCGCGATTCCCTAAAAGCAGGATGATGTTGGGAGTTTTTTTGATATGTTGCAATAATCGAATGCCCTCGGCGCCGCGGTCGACAACATCGCCGATGACGTAGAGAGTGTCCTCCGGCTGAAAATCGATCTTTTGCAGCAGATTGATAAAGGCGTCGTAACAGCCGTGTAGGTCTGCGGTAACGTAATGGCTCATAGAGCTTTCGCGCCGATGGTCTTTTCCCAGAAGGACGAATCGATATTTTTGCCGATGACGGTGAACTTGCCTTCTCCGTTTACCTCAAAAGGCTGTAGGGAAAAGCTGCCGCCAACAAAATCAAAGCGGAAACCATTGGCTGCTCCTTTCAAAATTCCTTTGGCGCGGTAAACTTCGCCGCCTTTTTCTCCCCGGAAGAAATTGGCAAAAGACGCGATTTCCGCTTCTTCGAAAATGCGGTGGGTTTTTGCGCAATAATAACTGTACGACGGCGCTGTATGGTCATGACCGTGCTGACAGTGACCGTGTTCATGGTTGTGAGTGTGAGCGTGGTCGTGATCATCGGCGTCACCGTGCTGTTCCAGGCCATGGCTGCAGTACGGTTTTACCAATTCAAGTATGGTGAGGCCGCTGATGCCCGACCAGGCTTCGTCAATCACCGGGAGAGTGGGAAAGTTCTTCCGCAACTCTTCGCCGATGGCCGCGGCGGCGGCGTCTTCAGCCCGGGACAAGATCACGAGGCCGGCGCTGGCGATCTGCTTTGTCAAGAATGGACCAATGGTGCTTTTCAGCGCTTCGTAATGGGCGGTGCTGACCACAGTGATCACGTGGTCAATGAAAAGGGGATATGTTTTGGCCGCGTCCTCAATGGGTGCGGCGATATCCTCAAGATCTGCCAGACCCGTGGGTTCGATGATAATGCGGTCCGGCGCAAAATCGCGGCAGATTTCCAGGAGACCCGCGGTGAGGGACGACCGCAGGGTACAACAGATGCAGCCATTGGTAATTTCCGTGACCTGCACCCCGGATTTACCGGCGGTATCGATGAAATCGCCGTCAATGGAAACGGCGCCGAATTCGTTTTCCAATACAGCCACTTTTTCGCCGATATAGGCTTCGTCAAGAAGCTTATTGATCAAAGTTGTTTTGCCCGCGCCTAAAAAACCGGCGATGATGTCGATGGAGACTTTTTTCATGAAAGCACCTCTCACTGTTTTAGTAGAAATTCTGTTTTCTTCCGTGTTTTCCTGCTTTTCAGTGGGTTTTTCCGGTTTTTCGAAGAATATTACAAAAGTCCGGTGTTTCTTTGGCTGTCATGTAAAAAAGGGCAATGATTTTTCGATTTCCTTGGTATAATCTTTTTATTGACATCCAATAACGTATATATTATACTGTCGTAAGTATAACAAGAAAGGCAGTGTGTTTTATGGCAAATTACTATCAACCGGCAATCGAATGCGCTCGAAGAGAGCAAATCATCGCTTTGCAGAACGAACGCCTCCTGAGGCAGGTAAAACATGTTTACGAAAATGTTCCTTATTACAGAAAACGGATGGAAGAAAAAGGAATTGTTCCCGCTGACATCGAATCTGTAAATGATCTATATAAGCTGCCGTTTTTGTCCAAAACCGATCTGAGAGACGCCTATCCTTACGGTTTAAAAGCAAAACCTTTAAAGGACTGCGTGCGCATCCAATCCACCAGCGGCACTACAGGCCAGCGTGTCATCGCTTTCTATACCCAAAATGATGTCGATTTGTGGGAAGATTGCTGCGCCCGCGCCATTATGGCGGCAGGGGGAACCGACGAAGACGTGGTGCAGGTCTCTTACGGTTATGGCCTCTTTACCGGCGGCCCCGGCATGAACGGCGGCTCCCATAAGGCCGGCTGTCTCACCTTGCCGATGTCTTCCGGCAATACCGATCGTCAGCTTCAGTTTATGGCCGATCTAAAAGCGACGGTTCTCTGCTGTACCCCTTCTTACGCGGCATATCTCGGGGAATGTATCGCCGAGCGGGGAATCAAGGATCAGCTTTGTTTGAAAGTCGGTATTTTCGGCGCGGAGCCTTGGAGTGAGGAAATGCGCCGCGATCTGGAAAAAAGCCTTGGTCTCAAAGCCTACGATATCTACGGGCTTACGGAAATTTCCGGACCCGGTGTGGCCTATGAATGTTCGGCCCAGGAGGGTATGCACATCAACGAAGACCACTTCATTCCCGAAATCATTGATCCCGATACCGGCGAAGTGCTGCCCTACGGGGAAAAGGGGGAACTCGTTTTCTCCAGTATCACCAAGGAAGCCTTCCCACTGCTGCGCTACCGCACCAGGGATATCACCATTTTGACGCCAGAGCCCTGCGTATGCGGCAGAACCTTGGTGAAGATGTCCCGTCCTATGGGCAGAAGCGACGATATGCTGATCATCAGAGGCGTCAACGTCTTTCCTTCCCAAATTGAAACGGTGCTGCTCAACAAGGGAATGCCCGCCAACTATCAGCTTGTCGTGGACCGTGTTAACAACAGTGATACCCTCGACGTGATGGTGGAAATGACGCCGGAAATTTTCTCCGATACCCCCGGCAACATCGTCAGAAAAGAACAGGAGATCGTCAACGCCTTAAAATCAATGCTCGGTATTTATGCCGCCGTTCATATGGTCGAACCGCGCACCATTACCCGGAGTGAGGGTAAGGCTATCCGCGTAATCGATAAACGTAAAATTTAAGGAGGGGAAAGCTCATGATGATTCAACAACTCTCTGTTTTTTTGGAAAACAGGGCGGGTACCATCGTTCCTGTGGCAAAAATCCTGTCGGATAACGGCATCGACATGCGGGCCATGTCCATTGCCGATACCTCCGATTTTGGTATCTTGCGCCTCATTGTGGACGACCCCGAAAAAGCGAAGCAAGTCTTGGCCAAAGAAAACTACATTTATAATATTACGCCTGTACTCGCCGTGGAAGTGGCCGATCATCCCGGCAGCCTCCTGCGGATTCTGAGCGTTTTGCGGGATGCTGAAATCAATCTGGAATACGCCTACGCCTTTATCACCAGAAAGACGGGGAGCGCCTATATGATCTTTCGGGTGGATGATCCCGAAAAAACCATCGGTATCTTGGGAGAAGCCGGAATCAGTATGGCTTCGCAAAAGGAACTTTATTCCCTTTAAGGGCAGGGGGCGCTTTTCATCATATTAAAAGGTTAAAAAG
>CALFRX010000143.1 GCA_937919295.1 uncultured Peptococcaceae bacterium
AAAGGAAATGCCTTCCCTTTCGATAAAGTTCACGCCCATAGCGGCAGAATCCAAAAGAATATCAACGACGTGATCATCAAGAAGGTTGATCTCGTCCACATAGAGAATATTTCTGTTCGCTTCCGCCAAAATCCCGGGCTCGAATTTTTTTTCGCCCTTTTTGATTGCTTCTTCCATATCAAGCGTACCGACAACGCGGTCTTCTGTCGCGGAAATCGGCAAATCAATCACTCTCATTTTTGTTTCCACAATTTCCAACGGCTCATTTCCCTCTATCTTATGACGACATTCATCACACGCCCGATCAGCGTTTTCCGGGTCGCAGGAAAAGCGGCAGCCCGCAATTTGCTTTCTGAGGGGCATCAAATCGGCAAGGGAACGCACCGCCGTTGATTTGGCCGTACCTTTCTCCCCACGAATCAGCACACCGCCCAAAGAGGGATTGATGATATTCAAAATCAGGGCAAGTTTCATGCGGTCCTGCCCCACAATGGCGTTAAAGGGATAGATTTTCTGTTCTAAATTCATTGGTTCATCCTTTTCAAATGATTTTTATTCTGCTTTTTTACAAAGATTGACACCGATTACCAAAAAAATGAAGAAATACACAACGAGAATGAACGGATGCAGCCAGTCATTGATAAACAGTTCGCTGTCGCCTCTGATGGCGATACTCGTCTGCGACAGAGGCAGCAACCAAATAAGCTGCTTAATGCCGATTGGCATCGTCGAAAGCGGAAAGAACGTACCGCAGAGGAAGGACATCGGCGTCATTACAAAATTCTGAAATTTGCTCATATCCCTATGGGATTCAATAACAATCCCCACCATAAAACCGAGAGCGGAAAAGGTGAGGGCGTTTAAAGCAATGATCAGCCACATATATGGACTGAATTCCACGCCGGTGCGGAAAATCGTACAAAGCAGGACAATCAATACCGCGGAATACATCCCGCTTAAGGCGCCGGCCAAGATTTTACCCCAGGCATACGATCTCATATTGAGCGGCGCAATCATAAACTCTTCAAACGTTTTATCATACGTTCTGGCGATATTGATATTATTCGCTACCGTACTATAACTGTTCGTCATGGAACTCATGGCAATGATCCCTGGAATGACAAAGCTCAGATAACTCATACCGTTAACGGTGGTATCACCGAGACCCCAGCCAAAGGCAATCAAATAGAGTATCGGGGCGACCATCATCCCCAAAGTAACACTCCAGAACCTGCGTTTCAATATGACCATTTCATACCATAAAATAGACAATACTTTCATTTCAGTCCCCTACCTTCCTGTTCGTCAACATCAGGAAAGTATCCTCTAAGTTACTGAGTCTGATATTAACGGAACCTTCAAATTCCGCTGCTTTTGCCAGCGCCGATTCCCTATCTTTGAAAAACTGGAGTTTCGTTTCTCCGTCAACAAAAGTTTCCAAAACAAAGGATCCGAATTTCTCCACCAGGTTTTTCGGAGAATCAAGCTCCACGATTTTTCCCTGATTCATAAAACCCACCCGGGAACAGAGCACTTCCGCTTCTTCAATGTAATGGGTCGTGAGAATCACAGTCATGCCGTCCTTGTTGAGGCCTTTCATCAAGTCCCAAAGCTTTCTGCGCACGGTAGCGTCCAACCCCACCGTGGGTTCGTCCATGAGGAGCACGTCTGGCTGGTGGAGCAAAGCTCTGGCAATCATCAGTTTCCGCTTCATACCGCCAGAAAAGGTTTTCACCAAATCATTTTTGCGCTCATATAAATTGATGTAGTGCAAAAGCTCCTCCATCATTACGTTGGACAATGCTTTCTCCAGACCGAAAAGCTTGGCATGAAGCTGCAAATTCTGCAATGCGGTCAACTCCCACTCCAGGTTCATGTGTTGAGGCACCACCCCGATCTTCGATTTCACTTCGATTTTATTTCGATCCAGTTGGACACCGCCAATGGATATCCTGCCGGAGGTCGGTTCCGTCAGTGTACTGAGCATTCGTACAAGAGTGGTTTTCCCAGCGCCGTTGGGACCCAGCAGGCCAAAGAATTCCCCCTTGGGAATACTCAGATTCAAATGGTCCACAGCAACTGTTTTTCCGTACCTTTTTGTTAAATCTTCTATTTCTATCATTTTTCCCTCTTCTTTTTATAGCGACAGCGTTACCGCCGTCAAAACGCTTTGCGCTTGCAGGTCCTCAATTTCATAACGGTCTGCATGCATGGCCTCTGCCAGTTTCTCCGCGAGCTGGAGGCGAATAAAGTTTTGATCGGTATCAATCACAACGGTTTTGATCTTTTCCGCGCCGACTCTCGCCGCGGCCCGCAGCGCATCACCGAAAGCATCCTTGCTTTTTTCGCTGTAAGTTGCCCGGCCGTCGGTGACCAACACGATCACCGGAAGCATATCCTTGTCTCTGATTTTGGCCGCTTTAACATAGGCATGGGCCATTTCAATTCCCGCCGCCAACGGCGTGACGCCGCCCGTAGGTAAAACGGCCAATTCTTTTTCAGCCAAATCCACGCTTCGCGTAATCCCCAGCAGAAGTTCGGCGGATTCCTTACGAAAAGCAATTAAGCTCACTTTGTCACGCTTCTGATAAGCGTCGTTCAGCAACGATAAAATCGCGCCTTTGACGGCGACCATCTGCTTATTCGCCCCCATGGAACCGCTGGCATCCACCACAAAAATAATGGTGTTGCCTGTCCGCCGTTCTCTGACCTTGACGCGGATATCGGCTTGGCGGATGGCCACCGCCGTTTGCCCCTTCGACCTTCGGCACTGGTACGGCGCTGCGGCGCGCAACGTTGCGTCGAGGGCAATATCACGGAAATCGTTTCCTTTGGGAAAGGCGTAGCGAACATATTTCCCCTGCGTACTGCTGGTAATCACGAGACTGCGCTTGCCGCTGCCTTTTTTCACCGGTTCGCCGCGATGATCAGCAAGCCACTTTGATATGAAGAACGATTCTCCCGGCTCAAACACCGTTTCCGGCTCCTCCTCACGCTCTCCTTGCGGTGGCTCCATCTGGTCTTCGGAAGCGTCCGTTTGGGGGTCGTTTGTCTCCTCCGGCCCTTGCTGATCTTCTTGTTCCTGCGGCTCCTGTTGCTCCTGTTGCTCAGGGGCATTACTGTTTTGATCTTGGGGCGGAGCATCTTCTTGTTCACCGTTATCCATGTCGTTTCCCTGATTTTCCGGTGTTTCAGCCTCTTCGTCCTCTTGCGGCGGGTCTTGCCTCTGAGAAGGCTCTTCTTCCCTGGTTCGGTGAGGCAAAGCGTATTTTGCCGCTTCTTTGATATCATCAATATTCAATCCCTTTCGGCCGCCATAGGCGGCAATGGCCCGGGCCGTTTCGATGATCACCAGTTCACCGCGGTGTCCCTCACAGTTGCCTTCTCTGGCCATTGCGGCAGCCAACTGTATGGCATTATCGGTAACGACTACTTTTTCCAGGAATTCCCTGGCCTGTTCGATGGCAAAGGCGTGTTTTTCCCCTTCTTCCCGCCATTTTTCCAGGAAAGTAGAGGGCTCTCTTTCATAAGCGATGCGCCTTCTGATAATCTCCGTACGCTTGCGCAGATCCCTTTCGCCTTTGACTTCCACATAGAGGCCGAAGCGGTCGAGAAATTGCGGTCTCAAGCCGCCTTCCTCCGGGTTCATACTGCCGACGAGTATAAAATCCGCATCATGACGAAACGACACACCCTCCCGTTCGACGATATTGACACCAAGGGATGCCGATTCCAACAGTGCTTTGACGATATGATCGCTCAAAAGGTTCACTTCATCCACATAAAGCATGTTGCCGTTGGCCTCGTAAAGAAGCCCCGGC
>CALFRX010000144.1 GCA_937919295.1 uncultured Peptococcaceae bacterium
ATGGTCTCGGCGCCAAAATTGCTTTGCGCGGACTTTTGATCGGCGCCATCTGTTTCGCTCTCTTTCTTTACGGTATATATATAACGGAAGATATCGCCACCGCCCGCACCATGGCTTTTAACGGCCTTGTTTTAAGTCAGCTTTTCTATGTCTTTGACTGCCGCAGCGAAAAAGGGGTGCTTTGGGGCAAAGCCTTTTTTGGCAATCCCTTCTTATTGGTGACCGTCGCATTGTCTTTGGTGGTGCAATGGTTTGTTCTCTATCATGGGTTTTTTAACCGATTATTTGGTACGGTGCCGCTTTCCACATCAAATCTCCTGTTTACTGTAGCTCTATCGGCCTTACCTTCCTTTTTTGTTTTGTTCAAAGGAATGTTAACGCAAAAAAGAAGCGAAAAAAATTAAAAAAAAGCAGGAAATCAGGTTGTTATCTCGAAGAATTTATGGTATAATTTCTCCACGTTGAATTGTGAGGTTTTTGTATTGCTTAAAAGTATGACCGGCTATGGCCGGGAGACAGCTCAATCTAGCCAGTGGAAAGTCACTGTGGAAACGAAAAGCGTGAATAACCGCTTTCTTGATGTTGTCGTCAAAATGCCGAAACAATACAATCCCCTCGAAGATAACGTGAAAAAAGAAATTTCCGCGGTACTGCACCGCGGTCATGTGGAAGCTTATATCACTGTAGAAGAAGTCGGTGAAAGCAAACAGAATATTGTTGCCGATACCGATCTTGCCATAGCCTATTGTAACGCCGTTAAAGAAATTGCGGCTGCAACAGGTATTTCTAATCAGATAAATATATCGGACATTGCCTCTTATTATGGGGTTTTGACTGCTCAAAAAGAAGAATCAGATCTGGATGAGCTTTGGCTTACCATGAGCGATGCCGTAAAAGGCAGCTTACATCAGCTTTACGAAATGCGTGTCGCGGAAGGTGCGATATTAGCTAAGGATCTTAGATCCCGGCTATCACGATTAGCCGATATGAAAGAAGAAATCGCCGTAAGAAGTCCTCTTGTCGTAGTGGATTACAGAGAGAAACTTGCCGGCAGAATTCAAGAAGTATTGAAAGAGGTTGAAATCGATCAGGATAAATTATTGAATGAAGTGGCCTTTTTTGCCGATAAGGCGGATATTGCCGAAGAGTTAACACGCTTGGGCAGCCATTTTGAACAGTTTCAGGCGAATCTTTTAAAAGACGAACCCGTTGGGCGTAAGCTCGATTTTATCCTTCAGGAAATCAACCGTGAAATCAATACCATCGGCTCCAAAGCGAACGATGCACAAATCAGTCACCTGGTAATCGAAGCCAAGGGAGAACTGGAAAAAATTAGAGAGCAAGTTCAAAATTTTGAATAAGTCAAATCTTTTCCTGATGGTTGCCATCAGAAATTATATATATAAATGGAGGAGATTGTAATGGCAGTTCCGAATTTATCCACAGAAGAAAGAGCTCAAGCTCTTGCTAAAGCACAGGAAATGCGCACCAAAAGAATGGAATTAAGAAAGGAATTGAAGTCTGGCAAAGTGAGCCTGACGGAAGTCCTTAAAAGAGACGACGAAGTCGTTTCCCGCATGAAAGTCAAATACTTATTGGAATCCTTGCCAAATGTCGGCAAAATTACCGCCGTTTCCATTATGGAAGAAATCGGAATCAACGAATCCAGACGCGTACAAGGTCTTGGCAAACGCCAAAAGGCCATGCTGCTGGAAAAGTTAGCATAAGAATCCGTAAAATTGTTATAATACCGGTAAGAAACATTAGCTTGCCGTTTTGATTTTACGTTCATTTTTTACGCTTCTTAAAAGTATGAAAATCCGGAATGCTGCTTTTATTGGTATGTGCCAATAAATTCCGGCGGTTATTAAACCACGGCAACGATTTATTTGTGCATCATAAGATAGCGACGGCTTTTTGTGTCGGTGCCTTTCCACAAAGGTATGGAGTAATTTTAGGATGATGAAAAATGAAGTCTGACGGACTATTGATCGTAATATCAGGACCTTCCGGCGTCGGCAAAGGAACGGTATGCGCCAAACTTTTGGTGGCGGAGACGAAACTTAAACTCTCCGTATCGGATACCACCCGCAAGCCGCGGAAAGGTGAAAAAAACGGTATCAACTACTCCTTTATTACCAAGGAGCAATTTCTTGCCAATATGAAAAACAATGCCTATCTTGAATGGGCAGAAGTTTACGGGAATTTTTACGGTACGCCCAAAGCGGCTGTAAAAAACAATATAACAATTGGTAGAGATACGCTCCTTGAGATTGACCCTCAAGGAGCTCTTCTTGTTAAAGAACAGCACCCCGACGGCATCTTTATTTTTATTTTGCCGCCCAACTTTGAGACCTTGGAGCGTAGGCTTCGAGGCAGAAACACCGATACTGAGGAAACGATCCGTAAAAGACTTGACTTGTTTAAAGAAGAAATCAAACAGATCCCCATGTATGATTATATCGTCGTCAATGATGACATAGAAGATACCGTCAAAAAAGTGAAAGCGATTCTTGACGTGGAGCATCTGAGATTTGAGCATACATCGGTATATGCTGATCTTTTAGCGGAGGTTGATAAATTATGATGGTAGAACCTTGTTTGGATCAATTACTGAAAAAAGTAGATTCCAAATATACTCTGGTAACAGCCAGTTCGAAACGGGCGCGTAAAATCATGGAAGATTGTGAGAACAGTCTGGAAAATCCCGTTTCCCAAGCCTTGCGGGAAATCGCTGATGACAAAGTGAGTTGGGTCAGGAATGCGAATATTGTTGAGGAGGGCTCCCATGTCTGAGGTGAAAACCATTGCCATCGGCATTACCGGGGGCATCGCCGCCTACAAGGTCACGGAGCTCGTGAGCAGGCTGGTGAAAAAAGGCTTTCAAATTGAAGTGATGATGACGGAGGCGGCTACGAAACTGGTGGCGCCTCTTACTTTTAGCACGCTTTCCGGTAATCCCGTACGCTGCGAAATGTTCCAGGAAAAGGTGGGGGAACGAGTGGAGCATATCTCCATCGCGGAGCGCGCCGACCTCTTGGTGATCGTCCCTGCCACCGCGAATATCATCGGCAAGGCAGCCAACGGTATTGCCGACGATCTGCTTTCCACCACGATTATGGCAGCTCAAAGTCAGGTGATGTACTTTCCGGCGATGAATACGATGATGTGGGAGCACCCCGTGCAGCAGGAAAATGTGGCCAAGCTCCGCAGCCTCGGTTTCACGGTGATCGACCCCGACGAGGGTTTTCTTGCCTGTGGCACCACGGGGAAGGGACGCTTAGGATCCATTGATATGATTGAAGAGAAGATACTCGATACGGTCTATGCCCTGAAAAAGGGCAGGGATCTTGAGGGTAAGACGGTTTTGATCACAGCAGGGCCCACCGAAGAGCCCATTGATCCCGTACGCTCCATTACCAATAGGAGCAGCGGTAAAATGGGGTACGCATTGGCTCACGCGGCACGCCGCCGTGGCGCCACGGTGCATCTCGTCAGCGGCCCGGTGAAAATGGATGCTCCAAGGGATTTGCGGTTTTATCCCGTTAACACGGCTTTGGAAATGCAAGATCAGGTGGCAAAAATCTATTTGGAAGCCGACATTACGATTATGGCCGCGGCCGTCGCCGATTATCGGGTGGCGGAGATCGCAAAGCAGAAGATCAAGAAGAACAGCGAAACCCTTACCTTGGAATTGGTCAGGAATCCCGATATTTTGGCGTCCCTGGGGGAGCATAAACATGGCTTCCTTGTGGGCTTCGCGGCGGAAACGGAAAACCTCGCCGAAAACGCCTTAAAAAAGTTAAAAAAGAAAAATCTCGATATGATTGTGGCCAATAACGTAGCGGCAGAGGGCGCCGGTTTTGACTCCGATACCAATATCGTTACGATATTTACGAAAAACGGTGCCTGGGAGTTGGCAAAAATGTCCAAGGAAATATTGGCAGATAAGATTATTGATCACATTATGAAAACGGAGGAAATGAGTGAATGAGGAAAATTGTTACTTCGGAATCGGTCACCGAGGGTCATCCCGATAAAATCTGCGATAAAATCGCCGACAGCATTTTAGACGCTATTTTGGCCAACGACCCCTATGCCAGGGTGGCATGTGAAGTTGTGGTCAGCACTGGTCTCGTTTTGGTAACCGGTGAGATCACCACCGAGTGTTATGTGGATATTACGAGCATTGTCAGGAAAACCATCCTCGACATCGGCTATACCCGGGCAAAATACGGCTTCGACGGAGAAACCTGTGCCGTTTTGACCTCCATCAAAGAACAGAGCCCCGATATCGCCATGGGCGTCAACAACGCCAAAGACGACGAGTCCACCGGCGCCGGCGACCAGGGTATGATGTACGGATATGCCACTGATGAAACAGCGGAATTGATGCCGATGCCCATCGTCCTGGCGCATCGCCTTACGAGACAGTTGGCGAAAGTCCGAAAAGAGGGAACCCTGCCTTATCTGCGTCCTGACGGCAAAACCCAGGTCGCGGTGGAATATGAAGACGGTAAAGTGAAGCGCATTGATACCGTGGTCGTTTCGACGCAACATGACGAAAATATTAGTCATGACGCCTTGGAACAAGACGTGATCAATCACGTCATCAAAGCAGTGCTCCCCAGCGAGCTCCTTGACGAAAAAACCGTTTACCATGTGAATCCCACCGGCCGTTTTGTCATCGGCGGCCCCCAGGG
>CALFRX010000145.1 GCA_937919295.1 uncultured Peptococcaceae bacterium
ACTACGGCTTTATACGCGTTATATAAAGGGCAAAATCGGCTTATTCTTCTCTGACGTATCATCCAGTAATAGCCTGCCGATGGAATCCGCTGCGGTTCTGTCGGCGTTTTCCATTACGTGGGCGTATATGTCCGTTGTGGTTGATACCTTACTATGTCCCAGCCGTTTTGAAATCGTTACCGCGTCAAGTCCATCGCTAAATAGCATGCTTACCATTGAGTGCCGGAATGCGTGAGGATTGATATGGGGGAGATTATGCTTTTTCGAGAACCGGACTAAAAACTGATTGATGGAATCCGGGAAAATCGGATTTCCGTTGTCCTGACAAAACACAAAGCCAGTACGGTTCCATTTGTTTCCGCTCTTTAATATTTCACCCGTTTGTTCTTTTTTGTATTCTTGCAAAACGGGAATAATGGAACGGTCAAAAGTAACGATTCTTTCCGATGTTTCCGTCTTTGGCGTATCAAGATAAATGCCCTTCTCGGGCGTATATAACAGGTTATTTTTAATGGTAATTATAGCCTTATCAAAGTCTATGCAATCCCATTTTAGACCTGCTATTTCACCACGGCGGCACCCTGTGAAGATTAGAAGATAAACAACTGATTGCCATTTTAACGGTTCTTGTGGCAAACATTCCAAAATCTTTCTGATATCTTCTATCTCTAAAAAGTTGACTTCGGGTTTTTTGGCTTTTGGCGGCGTTGCTCTGCTTGCAAAATTGAAAGGAACAAGGAGTTCCTTTTCAGCCTGTGTCATGATGGTGGAGATTAAACGATGATATTCAAGAATTGTCTTATTACTCAAAGGCTGTTCGCTACCGCCTGTCACTTTAAATATTTTATTGATCGGGACGTGAAAGGTATCGGCTATTTTTTCGGCAGATTCTATTTTAATG
Source organism: uncultured Peptococcaceae bacterium (assembly GCA_937919295.1). Lineage (GTDB taxonomy): Bacteria > Bacillota > Dehalobacteriia > UBA7702 > UBA7702 > UBA7702. The sequence goes on from CALFRX010000145.1 coordinate 902, forward strand.
CTGTTTCCCTTGATTGCTGAATGCAGCGTTTTTAAGCAAATGCCCGCCTGATCGACAAATTGTTCCTGTGTAAGACCTTCCTTTTTGAGAAGGTCTTTTATATTTACCCTGGAAACAGCCTTTGTATGCTCTACTCTAACACCTTTTTTACTCAACTGTTGGTAAAAGCTGTTCAAATGCTGGGGGCGAATATCCTTGATTTTAAGATGGCCTATTCCCGCATTGATACGAATAAGCAACCCCTTATAAATATTATACGTACTATCTTTCAAACCGTTTCGCCTTTTAAGATCAAGGACATAATTCGCATAAACTTCAAAAGTCTGCCGATTGTCGGCAATTACGCCCTGTTTGCATTTTTCTTCAAACAAGTTCGCTTGCCGCTCCGCTTCCTTTTCTGCCTGCTTTTCCTTCATGGTAGCCGGGGCTTTATAGGTCATGGTATAGGGCTTTAGCTGTCTGCCGTCGGCACTTCGGCCCTTGTATACTTTAATTTTGAATGAGACGGAACCGTCTTTGTTATTTATTTTCGTTATGTTCGCCATTTCGAGTACCCCTTTCTACTTCTTCCGTAAAACAGGGAAAGAATGCTTCGCCATGCTCCATAACCTTATTACGCAAAATGCCCTCTTTTTTCTCTACCTCTTCTGTTTTCGTGTATGTTTTGGCATATCCTACCGCTATCTCCTGTATTTCAAACAGAGCGGTTTTTCTTTTTCCCGCGTATTCCTTGAATCTGTACATGAGTTCCTCAACGACTCGTTCTTCTTCCATTGCCCATTCGGGGCTGTTGTTGCGTGAAAAAGATTTCCATCGTTTTTGTATGCACTCGTCAAAATAGTCCAAATTTTCTGTTTCTTCATGAACGGCTGTCCGGTACTCAAACAAAGCATTGTTATACTGCAAAAGAAACCCTGTTATTAAGTCGTTTAACTGCTTTGTCCACTCGGATTCCGTATCTTTGTTAATAGATACCCAACGGTTTCGCAACGTGCCTATAGCTTCTTCGCTTAACCTTGTATATTTGCAGGCCCCTTGTAAATCGGTATCGGGGGACAAGGGCTTGTCTCTGCTTATTAGGCCGTCAATGCTAACCCCTAAATACTCACAAACTGCATGAATCCTGTCTATCCCAAAAGAAACGGGGACGGGGTCTTCATTCCTATTGTTTTTCCGACCACCATTAACCATTTGATAAATTATTTCTTTCCCGATTTTCATTGAAGCATTCGCTGATGAAAAATGGTTGATCAGGTCTTTAATGAATTCTGATTTATCCATTTTTTTCTTTAGGCAAATAAAATCCAAATTTTTTGAAATATTTTCGTTAATTTCTTTAATTGTCATAGCTTCGCCCCCTTTAAATTGGTGAAAATATGCCCAATCCACAACAATTAAGTCTTTAAATCCTTCCCTGGCGTTCCTTGATGCTATTTGGCATTCATTTGAAAGCGCGTTGTTAATGTTGCAAAATATGGCCACTTATGGTATTATTTATTATAACGGATTAGGGCAGTGTGTCTTCCTCTAATACGGATTGTAACATTGTTGATGTTGCTTGTCAACATCAAATCTAAAGAAAGGCGGTGAAACAATGACCGGCAAAGAAATCAAAGCAAAAGCTAAAACGGCAGGCGTACACCTTTGGAAAATCTCGGACGCTCTCGGATATCCTTCCGACTCGGCCTTTTCCCGAAAGTTGCGCTACGACTTCTCCCCCGAAGATACCCAAAAAATTCTCGGGATCATCGAAGAACTCAAAGCGGAAAGAGCGTAAAAAAATAATGTGTCGGAGCCTGCAAGCACAAACGACACATTATGATCTGATCTTTGACAATCGAATAACGATTCAAAGCCAACGGGAATATCCCGTTACGATATTTTATCATATCGGGCGGGGTATTTCAAGAAAAATCAATGAAAGAAGGTACGAATGGAAAATACATCTCATGACACCATAAAAATGCTTACAATCAAGGAGGCTGCCGGGCTTATTCCCGGCCTTACAGAGTTTCGAATCCGGCAATTATGCCTTAGTGGAACCCTGCCTTGCGTTAAAGCGGGAAGAAAGTATCTGATCTGCAATCAAGTACTTTATAACACAATATGCAACCCGGCACCACAGCAGCAGCGGAATAAGGCCGTAAACGGCATTACGCCGATTGACTAAGGAGATAAAGCATGAATATATTGGACTATATTCCAGTGGGACAGGCAAACGCCATTCCCACGAAGGATTTAATAAACCTAACCGGCCTTTCACAGCGCCATGTATGTGCCGCCATCGAAAGCGCAAGAACGCATGGAGAAGTGATTCTCTCAAAGGCTGACGGCGGCTATTGGTTGCCTGATGAAAACGATATAAAACAAACAAGGGAAGAGTTGCAGCGTTTTGTCCGCTTTATGGACAGCCGTAACACCTTTAAAACCACGGCCAGCGCCCGGAAAATGCTTCGATCGCTGAAAACCTCCAACCAGGGAGCAGAAAGCCCATGAAAAAGGGGAAAGGGGAAAGGGGAAAGCAAAGGCTTTCCCCTTTTTCCGGGGCAACCATCAAAATACACGGAAAGGCAAAGAATTGTAAATGGCAGGAAAAAAACGCCCGAAATTAAAGGACTTTGAAACCGCTCACCCGGGCGGTGGCGCATTTACGTTGATTGCCAATGATATGTTTACGTCTCCGGCATGGATGGATTTAACAAAGGGACAGCAGCTTCTTTACGTTTACATGAAAACCCAATATTACGGCGCAAAGGCTCATCCTGACGGCATTCAAGAGCGGTTCCATTTTAATCAGGGGCTATACAGCAAAAAGTTAAAGCTGTATTCCAACAGGGAGCAATTCCGCAAGGACAGAGACGCCCTAATTTCTCACGGGTTTATCAAATGCGTTGAAGATAACGCGACCACAAGAAAAAGTAGTGTTTACGAATTTTCTTCAAAATGGCGGCTTTTCGGAACAACCGCGTTTTATCTCTCCCTGGACGAAATTCCCGCTTCTATGCAAAGGAAGATTACAGCCAATAATAGCGCCTAAAGAACCGAGTATACATGGTATATTATATATATGGGGTACAAATCTGCACCATGTGAAAATACGATTTTCTCTGACAGTGGGTACATTTCTGCACCATGTTGAAAACCGAAAACAGTCAAACATGGTGCAAATCTGTACCCAGTTTGGGGTTTACATGGTGCAAATCTGTACCCGCGGAAAAATCATAAAGGAGAGAAATTCATGGATAATCAAGTAACCGAAAACGTCATTGAATGGGAAACCGGGAATAGAAAAATTTCCGTCACGCTTTCCCAAAAAAAATACGTTACCAAAATAAAGCAGTTAGCAAAGAAATATCCCGATGAAGTAAAGATACTTGCGAAAAATGAGGACGGCAGTATTTTTGCCCGTCTGCCACTAAAGGCTTTAAAATTGAATCTCGTTTCCCGAAAATAGAAGGATATAAAAACGTATTGAATTGAGACGTCAAGAGGGCGTCTCTTTTCCCGTCTGTGGCCAACGGTTTTTTACCCCCAAAATGACGATAGGAAGGGCATTTCTCCCGTCATTTCTCGATTAAAACGGCCTGCCACGATAAAATGTATGGGCGGCATATTTTTAACGGAGTTTTGCCCCGGAAAAGAATGATTCTTTTGTCCATTATCCCAAGCAAAAACTTCCCTACCCTTAACCTACCCTTAAGGGTACCTTAACCAACCCTTATCCGGAAGTAAAGCAAGTGCTGAGTTTCGTTCAAACGGAAGTCAACGGCGCTTGAACGAGATTCAGCGGAAGGAGTATCAACCTAATGACCAACGAACAGATAGCAAAGGAGATTAAGACCGGGAATAATGATCTTATCCCGGAACTTTGGGAAGCAACCCGGCTATATATTTTCCATGCACTGAATCACATTGTGGAAAGGAATAGGGCAAATCAGGAGCTGATGGTATCGGCCGGGGTAACCAAGGAAGACCTTGATCAGGAAGCCTTTTTCATCCTTTTAGAAGCCGTAAACGCCTTCGACACTGCCGGGGGATATTCTTTTATATCATCGTTAAAATTCGCCACAGAAAAGCATTTTTTTGAGCTTGTCGGCATGAGAACGGCTAAAGGCAGACACGATCCATTAAATAATAGTGACCGTTTCGAACAGCCTATAGGTAATGGTGACGATGAATTAAGTCTGGGCGATACCATTCCCGATCAGAGCGCACAGGGAGCCCTTGAAGCGGTCATTGAAGCCGAATATCAAAGACAATGCCGAACCGATCTTCAAAAGGTTATGACCTGCTTAAAGCCCACAGAGAAACGAATCATAGTAGGACGGTATTATGAAAATAAAGAATTGGCCGCCCTGGGGAGGGAATACGGTATACCCACCGCAAAAACTTACCAGTGTCACCAGTCCGCCCTTCGGAAGCTTCGCGGGAGGTATGAGTTGATAAGGTGGCGTGACGATATCATAGACCGCAGCTATGCCCTGGGTGGTATGGGATTCTTCAAGGCAACCGGCTCTTCGTCCGTTGAATGGGCGGTATGTCGATTGGAAAGGCAAGCGTAAAATTGACTTTCGCTGAATCTCGTTCAAACGAAACCCAAAGTAACCCAAAGAAACCGAAGAAAACCGAACAAAACCCAACATGACTATTTTTAAAACAGCGGTAAAAAGGTCATTCTTTCAGCCTACTAAATTGGTGGGTGTGTTCCAAATGGAGACAAAAACCCCCGAATCTGTCTCCAAATGGAACACCTAAAAAAGGCCCAAAAACCCGGATTATACAGGCGCTAAAGCGTTATTTTTCAAGTTTGAGTCCTCTATTCTAATTCCAAGTAAAATTAGGAACGAAAAGTAGGGCTTAAAAATAATATAAAACGCCTTGAAATAATGATTTTCAAAGCGTGGTAAAACTCTCTTTCTTTCTCTTTTCTTTTTCTTTTTTATTTTCTCTCTTCTTTCTTTTGGTTCTTTTCTTTCTTCTCTCTTTTTTTTTCTTTTTCGTTTCTCTTTCTTTCTCTATTCGCGCTAAATAAAAAATCAGGCGCACATTGCCCCCAAAACAATCTATCCCTGATTGTATGAATTATTCATAAATGATTGATTGCTTTTAAGTGGAAGGTTGGCACCTTTTATTGGCACCCTACCACAAATATAATCAAGTGTTTGCATAAAAGCTTTTTGGAAGGGCAATTTTATTTGAGGGGCACTATATATATACATGTTACCCGGGGGTAAAGAGGGGTACCCCCCCCCACCCGTCCAGGTGTTTGTGGTCTTGCTACAATATATATGCAATCGTCAACGTGTAAGCGCCTAAAAGCAGGGGGAGGGAGGGGAAACCACCACAACGGCAAGGGGAGGAGGGAGAAAACAACCCAGTCTCACTAATCAATCATTAGTCTTGACGCTCTGAATCGCAATAAAAAAATGGCGTGTTGAACTTTTGTTGAACTTTTCGACATTTTTGAGCGTTTTGCAAACATGTAATCACTTTTTAGACAAACAAAAACCGCTGCATAAACAGCGGTTTTATATGGCTCCCCGAGCGGGACTCGAACCTGCAACAACCCGGTTAACAGCCGGGTGCTCTACCATTGAGCTATCAGGGATTATAAACCCGGCGGCTACCTACTCTTCCGCGGACTTTCGTCCGAAGTACCAAAGGCGTGAA
>CALFRX010000146.1 GCA_937919295.1 uncultured Peptococcaceae bacterium
GCCTAAATCCACGGAATCATTGCCCCAACCTTATTCGTGAACCTGGGTATTCACCACCCGGTCAACGGCAATATTGGCATCATAACCCAGCTTAAAACCGCCGGCATCGGAGGTCGTCACGATCTCCCGACCGCGCTCCACTCCAACCATACTGCCTTTCATCGTGATAATTTCAAAAATTGCGTCTTTTTCTTCCCCGCTGATGGCGGGGATTTCCCCGCGCTCCACAGCGTCGGCGACACCGGCTTCGATATCGGCGCGAATTTCGCTTTCCGTCAGCTCCACCGTATAGCCGTCGCCCATACGGGTGATATATTTTGCCATAGCTGCTTCCTCCTTTCCGCTTTAATGTAACAATTGCAGTACTTTAACGACAGCTTCCGCGGCGTCTTCGCCATAGGCATCGGCGCCGATACGGTCAGCCCAGCGCTGGGTCGCCGGAGCGCCTCCCACCATGGTTTTATATTTTTCCCTAAGACCTTTGGCTGCCAATGCGTCTTCCAGCTCTTTTTGTTGATTCAGAGTTGTCGTCAACAGGGCGGAGGTGCCGATAATATCGGCATTATGGGCTTCTGCCGCAGCGATGATTTCCTCTACAGAGATGTCGCGGCCAAGATCAATGACTTCAACACCCTGGGTCTTAATGAGCGAAATAACGATTCCTTTACCGATATCATGAACGTCCCCCTGAACGGTGGCGATGACCATCACACCTTTTTTCTCCGTGGCGCTGCCGTTTTTGGCCATAGCGGTCTCGATGACTTTCGTTACCTCCTGCATACATTCGGCGGTTAGCATCAATTCCGGCAAGAACACTTTACCTTTGCTGAACAAATCGCCCACCTCGCGAATACCGGCGGAAAAACCGTCGGACAAAACCGCTATCAAGTCCACATTTTCCGTCACGGCTTTGTTGGCCGCGTCAAGGGCCGCGGCCCGGTCACAATGGACCATGGATGCTTTTGCTTCCTGGATAATTGCTTCTAATGACATTGCATTTGCCTCCTGTTTCCATTTTTTCTTACCTCTGATTATTGCAAGAAATGTGCCAGCAAGCAATCGTCGCTAAAAAAACGCAAACCCCTGTTACATCGGGGTTTGCGTTTTTGACTTTTATTTTTTATTGTTACGTGATGTAACACTGCTGTTACTTCATGTTGCACCATCGTTACACGGAATACTTTTTCAATTTACGGTAAAACGCGGTACGGGAAATACCCATGGCGGAAGCGGCGGCGGTCACATTGCCGTCAGACATTGCCAAGAGCCGCTGCATTTCAATTTTTTCCGCTTCTTCTTTGCGGCGCTTCCCTTCTTTGCGCTGATCGGCAAGGGTTAGCGGCGCATCGTTCTCATCTAAAGGCGCCGCCTGATAAAGATATTCCCTCCGCCCCTGAATATGTTTGGGCAGATCCTCCACGGTAAGCGTATCGCCGTGGCACATAAAAAAGGTTCGTTCCGTAATATTTTGCAGTTCCCGAACATTGCCCGGCCAATCATATTCAATCAACCTTCGATAAACCGCTTCCGGCACTGTAATGTATTTCTCACTGTGGAAGAGCTTCTGCAAAAAATGATCGAAGAGTACCGGAATATCCTCTTTTCTGCTGCGCAGCGGTGGGATTTCCAGGGTAATAACGTTAAGGCGGTAGTAGAGATCCTGGCGAAAGCTGCCAGAGACAATTTCCTGATAGAGGTTTTTATTCGTCGCGCAGATGATACGCACATCCACGGGAATCAGTTTCTCGCCGCCGACCCGTTGTACCGCACGCTCCTGAATCACACGGAGCAGCGATATTTGCTGTTCAATGGGCATATCGCCAATTTCGTCCAAAAAAATCGTACCACCGTTGGCGATTTCAAATTTCCCCGGTTTGCCGCCTTTTTTGGCGCCGGTGAAGGCGCCCTCCACATAACCGAAAAGCTCGCTGGCGATGAGGTCTCTTGGAATGGAGCCGCAGTTAATGGCCACAAAAGGACCGTTTCTGCGGGGGGAGGCGTTATGAATCGATTGAGCGAAGAGCTCTTTCCCGGTACCGCTTTCCCCTTCGATGATCACCGTACCGTCGTGACCGGCAATCTTCTTGGCGATGCCAATCAGCTCTTTCATCCTGCCGCTCTCGCCGATGATATCCGAAAACCGTACTTTGGCCTGATTCCCGCTGATCTTTGAAATCAGACGGCTGACTTCCGCTACAGTGCGCAGGATCAATAAGCCGTAAGGATTGCCCTGATCATCGGCGAAGGCCACCCCCGAAGCGAGGCAGTGGATTTCTTCCTCGGGACGTTCAAAAACGATCTCGATATCCTCAAAATTCTTTTTTTCTTTTAAGAGCTGATAAAAACAGGAGTCCTTTTTCTGCAGCTGACCGCGGATATATGCGGCAATCTGATTTTCGATCACGGACCAGACCGGGTCTTTGCCGTAATTCAAAATATGGATTCCGTCGTTATAATCAAAAGAAACCACGCATTCGGAAATACAGTTCAAGGTGGAGCGTAAATAATCGTTGGCCCGCTCCAATCTTTGATTGACCTTATTCAGTTCCAGGGTTCTGCGTTGAATCTGCTCTTCGAGACCATCCTGAACGAATTCCGCCAAATCAACGGCTTCCTTGTAACCGGTGATATCGCGGCAGACATCTTGGTATTCCAACACCTTACCGTTTTCATCAAAGAAGGCATGGCCGAAGAACTCCGCCCATATCACTTTCCCATCGCTGCGCAGAGCGCGGCAGAGATAGTGGTAAGAGGGTTGTTCCGGCGATAGATAGCGCAGGATGTCAGCAATCTTTTCCCGATCCTGATCATAGACGAGACGCATCGTATCGGTATGGAGAACGTCTTCCCGCTTCACTTGATAGAAATCGCAGAAGGTTTTGTTGACATAAGTCAGGGTATTATCGGGGAGGCTGCGCTCCACCGGCTCACTGAGACAGTCGAGAATACTGTTGAGCTGCGCCTCACTTTTTTCCAGTGCGGCGATACGCTCTTTTGCCGCCTTTAGCGCTGCTTCGGTATGAAAAAGCTGTTTCTTGAGATCCACGATCCTCACCTCAACTTAAGGCTATCACGGTTAACAACTGTTGTCAACTATTTACAAGAAGAAGAAAAAAGATCCCCCGGCAAAAGGGGATCCGTTCCTATCCTATTTTAGATCTTTGCCATTATCACAAGTATAACGCCATTCAATCACATCCCCTGCCGCCACAAGATAATTGCTACAGCCGTAGTTGGGATTCCAGTCATTGACGAAATATTCCCAGCCAGAAAGTTCACCGCAATCGAATTCGTAGAGGTTAGCGATACCTTCCACATAACCGCCACCATAGGCCGGGGAATCCTCATATTCCATCTGAATTTTGTTTTCTTTCGTCACCGATAGCAAAATGTCGAGAACCGTGTCGCCTTCGTCAAAAGAAACTTCCGTCGTTTTGAGGATAATGCCGTCTGCCGGCGGAATATCTCTTTTGGCCTTGGCCAGGAGGTCCCTATTTTCCGTAACAGTGACACATTCAATCTTGACGGTACAGGTACCACTGCCGTTACTCCCGGCAGAAGCGCTGTTTTCGCCTTCATCAAGATACTGATTCGCCTTTTCCGTGGAAACAGTGGCGCAACCCGCAAGCAAAGCGGCTGCCACGATCATTAGGAATACCCACGGTATGGTTTTTCGCAAAAAGTGTCGCACCAAAAACGCCTCTCTTCCTTATCATAATGCATACTGCTTCACCGCGTCGTACAGATCATAATATACCCTGCCCCAAGACGGCACGGAGGCGGAAAGTTCCTCTTCGCTCAGTTCTTTGGCCGCCTTGAGAGCTTCGATCAGCACTGTATCGGCAGGATTTTCCGCAGATAGCGCTTCCCCTGCGGAAATCAGCTCCTGTAACTTCTCGCCATTGACGCCGCAACGGATCCAGGCCATATCCTCACCGTTATATAACACCTGATAAAGGTCAACAAATTCAAGATAATACTGGCTGTTATAGTAGGAACTGACGTTTTCTTCACCGT
>CALFRX010000147.1 GCA_937919295.1 uncultured Peptococcaceae bacterium
TTTTATAACGTTATCGGCAGATACCGGGGTAAACCCGTCACAGCCAAAGATGCCATAGAATCCTTGGGAGAAAAGGCTGCTTATGTGATTGCTGTCGGTGCCTGCGCCGCCGACGGCGGCGTCTCGGCGGCCGCGCCCAACCAGGGAAAGTGCTATGGCGTGCAGGCGATGCTGTCCCGTAAGGTTATCCGATTGCCCGGCTGCCCTTGTCATCCTGATTGGTTCATGGGCACGCTGGCCTACATTCTACTCCACGGTGAGCCGGAACTTGATCAGAGAAACAGGCCGCTGTTGTTTTATAGTACCTTGATCCACGATCTCTGTCCCCGGCGACGGTATTTCGAGCAAAAGGTATTCGCGACCAAACTGGGGGAAAAGGAGTGTATGCTCAAACTTGGTTGTCGCGGTCCGGTGACCAGAGTCGACTGCCCGATCCTTCGGTGGAACAACGGTGTCAACTGGCCCATTGGCGCCAGCAGCCCCTGCATCGGCTGTGCCATGTTCGGCTTTCCCGATCAGATGGAGCCTTTTATCAACTATCATACGACGAAATGAGGTGAGGCGGATGAAGCGAATCATGATCAATCCCGTTACCAGGATCAGCGGTTTTCTTGGCATTGATGTCATGGTGGAGGATCATATCGTGGAAGATGCCAAAACAGAAGGTTTGCTTTTTCGCGGATTTGAAAAGGCGCTTTTTGGCAGAAGTCCTTTTGATGCCGTTTACTTTACCGAGCGGATTTGCGGTATTTGTTCCACGGCCCATGGCATGGCTTCAACGCTGGCCCTGGAGGACGCCTTGTCGATTAGCGTCTCGTCGCAAGGCAGGTATCTGCGGGATATCATCCACGGCTGTGAATTTCTGCAAAACCACATCCGACATTTTTACCAGTATACCATTCCTGATTATGTACTCTTACCGGCGGAGAACGTTCTCTTTGAGACGAATCACGATGATTTTCGCCTGCCCCAGGAGAAAAACGATCTCATCGCCGCTCATTATTTCGGCTCTCTTCCCATGAGTGCCAACGCCCATGAAATGCTGGCGATTTTGGGTGGTAAGGCCCCTCATAACCACGGTATCTTCGTTGGCGGTAGCATCGCCCAGGCAACAAAGGAAAAAATCGCCGGTTTACGTTCTCTACTGAAGGATATCAAATCCTTTATCATTGAAAAAATGATTCCAGACGCTTATACGGTAGCTGCTTATTATCCGGAATACTACGAGTTGGGCAGGGGTTACGGTAATCTTATGAGTTTCGGCTGCTTTGATCGTTATGCGGAGCTTGGTACTCTTTATGTGAATCCCTTGGTAACGGCAGGCGATCATATTGCGCCCCTGCATCCTGATGAAATCACGGAGAGTATCGATTCCTCCTGGTATACGGCAGAGAAGAATGTTTATACACCTTTTGAACTGTTGGCGAAACCCGATATGCGAAAAAGCGGCGCCTATTCCTGGGTGAAGGCTCCACGCTACAGGGGAGTTCCTTATGAAGTAGGCCCCTTGGCCCGCATGTGGCTTTGCGGTGATTATCGTAACGGAATTTCCGCCATGGACCGAACGCTGGCCAGAGTTCTGGAGACAAAGAAAATTGCGGATATCATCGAAATTCTCCTTGATCAGCTTCAATTAGACGTTGTCACCCAGGAGATTTACGATCTTCCACGGCGCGCCCAGGGGATGGGGCTGATTGACACAACCCGGGGTGCCTTAGGTCACTGGCTGAAAATCGAAAATAGCGTGATTTCTTTTTATCAGATCATCACGCCCTCCGCCTGGAACCTTTCGACCCGCTGTCTGCACGATATGGCCGGTCCGGCGGAAAAAGCGCTGATCGGCACTGCTGTCGCCAACGAGGAAAACCCGGTGGAGCTGGGACGTATCATCCGTACCTTCGATCCCTGCGTTTCCTGTGCTACCCATGTTTATCGCCGCGGCAAACCGGTCATAACAACAATGGCGATACCATGAGGCGTATTCTCGTGATCGGTATCGGCAATCTTTTGCAGGGTGACGACGGTATCGGTGTAAAAGTGATAAGCGATCTTGCCAAGCGGCTAAAAGAACACGGTGTCGCGGCACTCGTCGGTGAAACCGATGTCCCCTTCTGCCTTGCCGAAATCATGGCGGACGATTATTTGATTCTAATTGACGCGGCCGCAATGGGCGGGGAAGCCGGTCGGGTAGACGTGATTCCCTTGGACGAAGCGCTGCGCGGGAGGGAAACCTTTTATGCTCACCATCAATACAGTCTTTTTGATGCCATCTTCCTGACGTATCCTCGCATGAGGGGATGCCTGATCACCATCGAAGGTGCATCTTTCGGTTATGACACAATGCTCAGTGAACCGCTGCAGCAACATTTTGAGGCAATTTGCGAAGCGGTTTTCAAGAAAATTTTAGAGCAAAAGACAAAAGCGGCCCGGAATTGATCCGTGTCGCTTTTTAAGAAAAATTTAGAGCGAAGGCCTTCATCCGGAAGCGATGAGGCCTTTCACTTTTTCTGTATGCGGGAATGGGAATGAAGCCCATTGCATGATATCTTTTGCATTGTTTTCTAACTCGAATATAATACCAATTCATCACAAAGTCAAGAAAAAAAGTGTATTTGAATGAATTTACGCTGCTGTGATGTTCAAAAACTTACTGCATTGGCCGAGGGCCTGTTTGTGGAAGTAGATTTCCCGGATATTCTCCATTTGAACTCCCGGTTTTGCCGAAGTGCATGTTGATCGGTTCCATAGGAAAAAAAGCAGCGGCCATCGTGGAGATCGCCGCTGCTTTGTTTTTTATCAAAAGCGCTGTCGCCGGGTTGATGATGCCGTCGGCCTGGCCCAAGGCCGCCTGGATGGCATCGATCGGCGCGCCTTCGCTGTTGGCTTGGAAAAACTCCACGTCGATTTCTAATTTTGCCGCTTCCGCTTCGATCATTTTCACGAGATCGCCGTAGGTTTCCCTGCCGCAGATCGCCGGTTCCCTAATCCCCAGCATATTGAGGTTCGGACCGTTGATGCCGATGATTTTCATCAGCTTTTCTCGCTTTCTTGTTTTTTTAAAAGAGCACTTGTAATTCATAGAGAGGATCGATCCAAGTGGTGACTTTGGTATATGTATCCACTTCAATGCAGAGTTTTGGCTGTTTGTTGATTTCGGCAATGGTTTCTTTGATTAAATTGAGTTGTGTTTTCTTGTTATTTTTCTGATAATTTACGCATAAATACTCCCCCTGTGGGAGGGTTTCTATCTTTGCGAAAAAGGAAGTCTTACCCAGCGCCGCGTCGCAGAAAATATCCGTGTAATAAAGTTCCGCCGTATCCTTATGCTCTGGAATCACAACGATGCTGCCGGTGGCGTAGAGGGTTTTTAAGTTGTGGACGCGGATTTCCTTATAAACGTCCCAAAAGCAGCCGTAGACGTCGTCTTCGGTGATGATACGGTTGCCCACGTTGTGTTTGATGACGTCCCTTTCCGGGATCCTTTGCCAATAGACGCCTTTGTTCTTGGCGTGGGCCACATCGTTATAGATTTTGTCGCAGAGACCTTGGTAGCAGGTGATGGCTTCATTCAGCAAATCGATTTGCTGCTGGGCCCGGTGAATCTGCCGGGCGGAAAAATCCGCGATGGCCAAGGCGTCGTCGCCTTTGCAGGCAGCGGAGATTTCCTCTAAGGAAGCGCCGCCCCGGCGAAAAAAAGTAATGAATTCGATGAACAGCAGTTGGTTTGATTCATAGTAGCGGTAGCCTGTATCGGGATCTACGTAACGAGGCTTTAAAAGGCCGATTTCGTCGTAATGGCGCAGCATCTTCACGGAAACGCCCTTCATTTTGGCTACGGTACCGATGGAAAATAATTTGCTCAAAATTATTTCTCCTTTTCTCTTGACTCTCCCTTTGTGGAATAGTATATACTCCGAAGTGAGAAGAGTCAACAGATAGCGTTGCAACGATCTGGATCCTTTGGACAAAAAGCAGTAATTTCAAGAGAAGTGAGGAAAGATAATCATGGCTGGTTTTCATTTTGATCTGTTATCGTTAGAAGAAATGGAGGAGGTAAAGGAGGCGACGTTTCAATTAATGGAAAGAACCGGCTGTAGAGTATACAGCCCGGAGGCCCTTGCTTTGCTGAAAGCGGCGGGGGCAAAGGTGTCCGACACAAACTTAGTGAGAATTTCCCGATCATTGACGGAGAAAGCCTTGGCGGCAGCGCCGTCAAAAATTGATATTTTTAACCGTCACGGCGATCTCGCCATGGAATTGACCGGACGCAACAGTTATTTTGGTCCCGGCGTTACCTGTCCCTATTTTAACGACCCCATTACCTTAGAACGCCGCCTTGCGGTAAAGGACGATGTTGTTGCCACTGCCATCGTCGCCGACGCCCTGAAAAATATTGATTTTCTGATGTCCTTATGTATGATCAGCGACAGAACACCTCAGCTGGCCGACGTTCACGAAGTGGACGCCATGCTGAGAAACAGTACCAAGCCGCTCTTGACATGGGCCTTCAACGCGGATAACCTAAAAGATATCATCGCCATGGCGGAAGCTGTGGCCGGCGGCGCAGAAAATTTACGCCAAAAACCTAACATCATCGCTTACGCGGAACCCACCACGCCTCTGGCTCATTCCAAAGAAGCCTTGGAGAAGCTGATGTACATGGCGAAAAAAGGGTTGCCCCTGGTCTATTCCCCGGGGATGACCTTCGGCGGTACCGCGCCGGTGACCTTAGCTGGCGCCCTCACCATCGGTTTGGCCGATGTCCTTTGCGGCGTCACCGTATCGCAGCTGGTTAGGGAGGGGACGCCGATCATTTGCAGTTCCAACGGGGGCGTCCTTGATCTGAAATCCTTCCAGGCCGCTTACGGCAGTCCTGAAATGCTCTTAATGGACGGCGCCGGTACCCAG
>CALFRX010000148.1 GCA_937919295.1 uncultured Peptococcaceae bacterium
CGTTGAAGGTAAGTCCGTCCGCAAACGAAATGACGGCAACCTCCCGCCGGATCCCTTCTCCTATCATTCATTCCCTTCTTAGAAACCGAGGTTTTCACGATGTCGCGGCATTTGCTTTCATGGAAATAGAGCCAAAGGTTCATTCCACTTGTTTGCCCTGCGACGTTTTGATCCTTCTGTTAAATCTGAGGGTTGGACAGGAAGCAACACCGTGGATGGGGGCTGCTTCTTTTACGTCTGCCTCATTTTTCTTTTCCTCTGCCTGCGTTTTTACCCAAGCGGTACAGAAGGGAATTCCATGAGGTTCGGCGCCCTTTTCTTGTCCCGATATTCCGGGACAGACAGGTACACCGTGGATGGAGGTCTTCTCTTCATTCGCGGCATCGGCCTTCTTCGCTTTTTGCGTTTCGACCCAGGCGGCGCAGGAAGGAATGGTATGAAAGCCCGCGGCTTTCTCTTGGTTTTCGGTTCTCGGCGGACAAACAGGGACGCCATGGATGGCAAGGTCCTTTTTGTTTTTTTCCTTCATTTCTTCCACCTCCTTTGTTCATTCAAAGCAGTGGGTATCCTTATCGCGGGAAAACACTCGATTTCCCCGCACCCTCGGCGTGAGAGCGGAAAACTGCCGTGAAGCACTCTTTCATTGATCTGCTTTGTGTGTTTCTTGCCACGTGAGAATGATCTTGCAACCTTATTTTGTTCTCCGGGAAGCGCCGTACCTTCCTCGACTTTCCCCTGAATTTTTTTGACAATTACTTTTGATATTTTGTCATCTTTTATCTATATTTATTTTATCAGGTTCTGTCTGAATTGTAAAGAGGTGTTCTACGCCAAAATAATGCGTGCCCGCCGGTTCCAAAAATAGGCAAATATTTAAACACTGTTTTTGACCTTTTTCAAAAATCTTATTGTTCCGGTAATTTTTCCTTCTCATGGTGGCAACAGCCGCAGGCGCAGTTTTCGTCATGAGGATGATGGTTACGGTGAGATTTGGCGCCGTCTGTTCTCTTTTTTAGCGGCGTCAGACTGCCGTCAGCTTCCTCTATGCGTACGCTTTCCAAGGTTTCCCTTAAATTCGTTTTGAACGCTTCGATGTACTCTTTGCGTAGAGCTTCCCTTTCCGCTGCTTCCGAACGGGAGAGTCCCTCGCCTTTGGCTTTATGTGATAATTCGTTTAAGCGCGTGATTTTTGATTTTTCCATGGGAAGCTCCTTTAAATCATATTATTATCAATTTCGTCAAGGATGTTTCTGCGATCAAGATATACGGGAATCTTTTTGCGGATTTTTTTGCTCTTCGCAATGTCGGCTTCAAAAACAAAAAGCCCTTCCTGATCAGCACATTGGATCAAGGCGTCACCGTCGGCGGCCACCGCCAAAGATCCACCGCCGTAAGCGATGGCGTCTCTGCCAACGCGGTTCACGCCCACGACAAGCAGCTGGTTTTCAATGGCTCTGGCCTTGATTAGCGTAGAAAAATGGTCGGCTCTGGCCAAAGGCCATTGGGCCGGCACAAAAATAATGCCTGCCTTGCGGAGGGCAAGATTGCGGCAAAAAGCGGGAAAGCGCAGATCATAGCAGAGCATCGTACCGATGATACCGCAATCCGTTTCGCATAGGCCCCACTCATCCCCTTCTGTAAAAACGGCCGGTTCATCAATACCGTAGGGAAAAAGATGTACCTTGCGGTATTTACTGAGAATCTCTCCCTTACGGTCAATGACCGGCAGCATATTATAAATGCCTTTGTCTTTCTTTTCGGCAATGCTGCCGCCGATCACGTTGACTTTATGCTTCGCGGCAATTTCCCGTAAAAAAGTCACGCTCTCTTCTATTGTTGTTTCCGCCAGGGTTTTGAGGTGATCCAGGTCATAACCGGTATTCCATAATTCCGGCAGCACGAGAAAATCACAGCAATCCGGCAAATTCCGGAGCAGAGAGGCGATTTTTTCTCTGTTTGCCACCTTTTCACCAAGGGCGACATTCATCTGTACCAAGGCGATTTTTAATTTCATTTCCTCTCCTCAGCTCTTTCTCTTTTCCCGTATCCTTTTTTCCCAGCGTATGTCGTTGGCGTTTTCTAACCGGAAGAAACGGCACATTTCCAGCAAACGTGAATAAACCCTGGAGCCCAAAAGCTCTTCGAGCTGCTCCCGTTCTAAATTCGTGGTAATAACAGTGGGAAGCTCATAATTGAGCCGGTAATTTAAAATGGCAAATATGGTTTTTACCGACCAGTCCGTATAGTTATGAGCGCCGAGATCATCAAGGATAAGCACCGGCGCGGTTTTTACTTCCTGCATTAACACACTTTCCCGGTAGGGCGAATGGTCATTGAAACTGTCGCGGATCAAATCGAGGAAGTCGGGTACAACCACAAACCGTACG
>CALFRX010000149.1 GCA_937919295.1 uncultured Peptococcaceae bacterium
ACTTGCCACCGGCGGCATCGGTCAGATTTACGAGAAAAGCACCAATGACCGCTGTCTTTCCGGCGACGGCATCGCCGCGGCCCATCGAGCCGGCGCTGCTTTGAAAGATATGGAATTCATCCAGTTTCACCCCACTGCCTTCCTCTATCCTGATGATAGCGGACGCTACTTCCTGATTTCCGAATCCCTGCGAGGGGAGGGGGGCATCATCAGAAACCGGCGGGGAGAGGCTTTTATGGCCAAGCTGCACCCGCTGAAAGATTTGGCGCCCAGGGACATCGTTGCCCGGGCCATTGATGCAGAGATGAAAAAAGAGGGCAGCCCTAACGTCTATCTAGACATGACCAAAACAGAGGCAGGCGTCCTTGAAAAGCGGTTTCCCACGATTTACGGCGCCTGTTTGAGCAAAGGCATCGATATGGCCAAAGAATGGATTCCCGTTTTGCCGGTGCAGCATTACTTCATGGGCGGGGTCAAAACGGATCTCAACGCTAAAACGAACCTGGAAGGTCTCTACGCCTGCGGCGAAGCCGCCTGTACCGGCGTTCACGGCGCCAACCGTCTGGCCAGTAATTCTTTGCTGGAATGCCTCGTTTTTGGTCGACGCTGTGCCGGTCATATCAACGGCGCCGCCTTTTTTCGCCCCAAGGGTGAAACCGGCGAACACGGGCAGGGGCAAGAAGGGACTTTCGTGGATTTTGCGGACTATGACCGGGAAATCCGTTACTTGATGACAAGAGACTGCGGTATTGTCCGTAACGGCGCCGCTCTGCAAAAAGCCGCGTTACGCCTTGGGGAAATCGAAGAGACCCTAAAGGCGGCATCACTGTCAACGGCGTTGGCTATGACGACCTATCATAAGGCTGTCACCGCCAAGGAAATTTTAGGCGCCGCTTTTGCCCGGGAACAGAGTTTAGGTGCTCATGAACGCAGTGATGAAGCAGGGCAGGGAGGAAACGAAAATGGAACATCCTTATGATGAGGTGATCAAAACGGCCTTACGGGAAGATATCGGCAGCGGCGATATCACCACCGGGGCCACGGTGGCACCGGGAATATTGGCCCGGGGCAAGTTTATCGCCAAGGAAGACGGCGTGATTTGCGGTCTTCCCGTTTTAGCCCGGGTTTTCGCCTTACTCGACGGTGATGTCCTGGTCACAGCGAGAGTCGATGAAGGGAGCTTGGTGCAAAAAGGCGACGTGATCGCCGAGATTTCCGGCCCCGCTGCGGTGATCTTAGCAGGGGAACGGGTCGCCCTCAATTTTTTGCAGTTGCTTTCCGGGATTGCCACCCGAACCAGAGCCGCGGTGGCACAAGTGGCAGGCACCGAAGCGGTGATCACCGACACTAGGAAGACCGTACCGGGACTGCGCTTGTTGGCGAAATACGCTGTGCGGGTCGGCGGTGGCCGCAATCACCGTTTTAACCTAACCGACGGCATATTGATCAAGGATAACCACATCGTGGCAGCGGGAGGTCTTTGTGAGGCAGTGGCAAAAGCCAGAAAAACCGCTTCCCATCTGCTCAAAATAGAGGTGGAGGTGGAGGATTTTTCCCAGCTCGAAGAGGCGCTTTCCTGTGGCGTCGACGTGATTATGCTCGATAACATGAGCCTTGAAGAGATGAAAAAAGCCGTTACCCTGATCAACCATAGGGCTTTGGTAGAGGCCTCCGGCAATATGGGTGAAAGGGATCTCAAAGCGGTGGCTGCCACCGGCGTGGATATTATTTCTAG
>CALFRX010000150.1 GCA_937919295.1 uncultured Peptococcaceae bacterium
TCTATAAACTGATCTGGGAACGCTTCGTTGCCAGTCAGATGGCTGACGCCAAAGTTCAGACGACCAATTACGACATCGAAGCCAATCGCTGCCTCTTCCGGGCCAGCGGCAACATTGTGATCTTCCCCGGTTATCTGAAACTCTATAAAAACGATGATAAAAACAACGTTTTGCCTGAAGTCAAAGAAGGGGAAGTACTGGAACTGAAAGAACTTTTGCCGGAACAGCACTTTACCCAGGCGCCATCGGCCTATACCGAAGCGGCGCTCATTAAAACATTGGAAAAACTCGGCATCGGTCGTCCCTCGACTTATGTAACGATCATTGAAACCGTGGTTAGCCGCGGTTATGTTTCCAGGAAAGAGAAGACGTTCCATCCCACGGAATTAGGAATCGTCGTCAATGATCTGCTGATGGAACATTTCCCCGATATTTTGAACGTGGAATTCACGGCCAAAATGGAAGCGGAACTGGATAAAGTGGAAGTTGGCGATCTCGGCTGGCAGAAGATTTTGGAAGACTTTTACGGTCCCTTCTCCGCCTCCCTAACTAAGGCCGAGGAAGCCATCGGCGAAGTGGAACTTGTCGATGAAGTGAGCGACGTGGTCTGCGAGTACTGCGGTAAGCAAATGGTCTATAAGATGGGCCGCTACGGCCGTTTTTTGGCCTGCCCCGGCTACCCCGCCTGCCGCAACATCAAATCCGTGGATAAAGACGGCAACGTTGAAGAAAAAACCTTGGGCGAGAGCGATGTCAAATGCGAAAAATGCGGCCGCACCATGGTGGTGAAAAAAGGCAAATACGGCAAATTTTTGGCCTGCCCCGGCTATCCCGCCTGTAAGAACATCAAATCTATCGACGAGGAAATCGGCGTCAAATGTTTGAAATGCGGTGGTGAGCTGGTTCGTAAACGCAACAAGCGCGGCAAGGTCTTCTATGGCTGTCAGAACTACCCCGACTGCCAGGTGGCCTATTGGAACCTGCCCCTGACGGAGGTCTGCCCCGAATGCGGCCAGCACATGGTAGAGAAAACAGGGAAAGACGGTGCAAAAATCGTCTTTTGTGAAAATAAGGAATGCCCCACGAATCAAAAAGCCGTAAAAGCCAAGGGGGGGCGGAAGAAGAGTAGCAATGGGTAAAATCATCATTGTCGGTGGCGGCCTGGCCGGATCGGAAGCCGCCTGGCAGCTGGCGAAAAGAGGCCACGAGGTGCGCATCTATGAAATGCGTCCCGTCACCATGACTCCGGCCCATAAAACAGACCGCCTGGCGGAGCTCGTTTGCAGTAATTCCCTGCGGGCGGCCAATCTGGAAAACGCCGTCGGTTTGCTGAAAGAAGAAATGCGCTGCCTTGATTCTTTGATTATGAAAGCAGCCGACGCTACGGCGGTTCCCGCCGGCGGCTGCCTTGCCGTGGACAGAAACGCCTTTTCCGCAATGGTGGAAAAGGAACTGCTGGCCACGGGGAAAATAGAAATCCTCCGGGAGGAGATCAAAGAGATCCCCGAAGCCGATGTGGTGGTAATCGCCACAGGCCCCCTAACGGCGCCGGCCCTCGCTGAAAAGTTAGTGGCGCTAATGGGCAGGGAAGATCTTTATTTTTACGATGCCGTGGCGCCGATCATCAGCGGCGATTCCATCAATCGAGATATTGCCTTTTGCGCTTCCCGTTACGATAAGGGGGAAGCGGCGTATATCAATTGCCCCATGAACAAGGAGGAGTACGACGCTTTTTACGATGCCCTCGTTACCGCGAAAGTATATCAACCCCATGAATTTGAAACCATGAAATTCTTCGAAGGCTGTATGCCCATGGAAGAAATGGCGTCAAGAGGCCGGGAGACCATGGCCCACGGGCCCATGAAACCGGTGGGTCTCACCGATCCCCGCACCGGCGGGATGCCCTATGCCGTGGTGCAGCTAAGGATGGAGGACAGGGAG
>CALFRX010000151.1 GCA_937919295.1 uncultured Peptococcaceae bacterium
AAATCCCCGCCTGTCTTTTTCTCGGCTTTTCCCGCATCAAACCGGCATGGGGCGGTTCCATGGCCAAAGCCAGGGCGGGTAAACCATCGGTGACCAGATTGACCCATAAGATTTGCAGCGGTATCAAAGGCAGCGGAAACTGAAGCCAAACGGCTATGACCATCAGCATGATCTCTCCAAAATTGGAAGAAAGCAAATAACGCACGGATTTTCTGATGTTATCATAAATTCCCCTGCCCTGATAGACCGCTTCCACAATGGATGAAAAATTATCGTCGGCGAGGATAAAATCGGCCACGCCTTTGGTTACATCGGTGCCTTTCAAGCCCATAGCAATACCGATATCGGCTTCCTTCAGAGCGGGAGCATCGTTGACGCCATCCCCCGTCATGGCACAGACTTCATTTTGCCGTTTTAAAACGGACACGACACGCATTTTATCCGCAGGAGAAACCGAAGCGATCACCGAAGTATTGCGCAGGCTTTTGCCCAGCGCCATATCGTCCATAGCCTGAAGCTGCTCCCCGGTCAAAACATCCTGGGCGGAAGTGGCGATACCCAGTTCCTTGCCGATGGCAAGGGCTGTGCCGCAGTGGTCTCCCGTCACCATAATGCTGCGTATCCCCGCTTTCCTCGCGTTGCTTAGCGCAGGTTTCGCATCCTCCCGCAGAGGATCGCTAAGTGCCGCCAAAGAAAGGAAAATCAGATCTTTTTCCATCTCACCGGCGCTGTCAACGTCGGGACGAAAGGCCATCGCCAAAATGCGATAGCCGTTGCCGCCATAGTCGGCGACGGCGCGGTTAACCGCGTTTTTTTCTTCGTAACCGAAGGGAATAACCTTCCCCTGACGCAGTATATAGCGGCAGCGGGCGCCGATTCGATCTGGTGCTCCCTTTACCAGCGCATACTTTTTACCCTCGTATTCCCCGAGAACACTCATCATTTTCCGCGACGAATCAAAGGAAATCTCATCGAGCTTTTTCACCGTTGGCAAGGGAGCACCTGTACGCTGCGCACCTAACATCAGCGCCGTTTCCGTAAAATCGCCGTAAAAGGTATCGCCTTCCCGGTAAAGACTGTTGCAGTTGGCGATCACCATATTGGTATAAAAGGCTGTTTTCCCCGTCTGCCGAAATGCTTCGACTTCATGCCACTTATCGTCACCGTACATGTACCGCGTTTCCATGCTGTTTTTCGTCAGCGTGCCTGTTTTATCCGTGCAGATACAGGTGGTACAGCCCAATGCCTCCACCGCAGGCAGACGCCGGACAATGGCGTTGACGTTGGCCAGCCGCCAGACCCCCAAAGCCAGGCAAATCGTGACGACAATGGGCAGACCCTCAGGAATGGAAGCGACGCCGAGACTGATGCCGGTAAGAATCATGGTATAGATATCCCCGACCAGTAAAAATCCGGCCACTGCCACCATGGCACAGACGATGGCACAGAAACAGATGAGGATTTTACCCAAATGTTTCAGTTGCCTTTGCAGCGGCGTCAGCTCTGTCTTTTTTGTTTGGAGCATACCCGCGATATGGCCGATCTCGGTGTTCATGCCGGTGGCCACAACAATGCCACGGCCGCGTCCGCCGGTCACCACAGTACCGCCGTAGCACATATTTTTCCGCTTATTAAGGGTTACTTCCCCGTCAAGGGGATTCGCGTGCTTGGAGACATCCTGAGCTTCCCCGGTGAGCACCGATTCCTCCACTTTCAGGCGAAAAGATTCGGTAATACGCAGATCCGCCGGAACTTTGGTGCCGGAATCAAGGATCACCACATCACCGACAACGAGATTCTCCGCTTTCGTCACAAAAAGCTCCCCGCCCACAACAATTCTGGCCTCGTCCTCCGTCATTTTCTTCAATGCTTCCAAGGACCGTTCCGCCTTATATTCCTGGATGAACCCCAAGATACCGTTCATCACGATGATCAGTAAAATCATGATGGCATCCAGGGTTTCCCCTAAAAAAGCGGAGACCGTCGCCGCCGCCATCAGTACCATGACCATGAAATCGCCGAACTGGCGCAAAAAAATCAATGGCACGGAAACGCGCTTTTCTTCTTTCAGGACATTCCTGCCGTTCCTCTCCAGCCGCCGGTCATGCTCCCTTTTGCTGAGACCGCTGCTTTGACTCGTCCCAAGGAGCTGCTCCGTTTCGCCAATCGTTTTCTGATACCACATAGTCCTGCCTCCTTCCTTGTCCTTTATCTCTATGCCGGTTTTAGCTGTTCCATGACAGGTAAATAGGGTGTGACATTCACCTGTTTTCATGGTATAATGAGCAAAAGGAGAGAACTATGGCGCTGGACGGATTGTTTTTAAACAGAATACTTACGGAAATTCAGGCTGACCTCATTGACGCGAAAATTAACCGCGTTCATCAACCCCAAGCAACGATGGTCACTTTAAAGCTGAAATCCCGCAACCGGGGTAATTGTGTTCTGCTGCTGTCAGCCCACCCGCAGAACGCCAGAATACACTTTACGGAATCGTCTTATGACAATCCCAAAACGCCGCCGCTTTTCGCCATGGTATTGCGAAAGCATATCGAGGGCGGGCGCATCATTGAGGTGAGCCAAATGGGCCTTGACAGAGTCGCGGATATCACCATAGAAGCCCGCAACGAAATTGGGGATATCGAGGAAAAGCACGTGATCATCGAGATCATGGGCAAGCACAGCAACATCATCCTCTGCGATCAAAACCGCGTCATTTTAGCCGCCGCCAAACAGTACGGCAGCGCCGTATCCCGCTACCGCCAGGTGCTCCCCCATGAACCGTATATTCTGCCACCGCCTTCCCATAAGCTCAACCCCTTTCTGATGACACAAGAAGAATTTGAAGCGGCGCTCCTCGGCAAAGAGCTTCACCTTCCCCTCGCCAAGGCCGTCCTCCAAACGGTGGAAGGTGTTTCACCGCAAACTGCGGCAGAACTCGTCTACGTCGGCAATCTGCCGGCGTCCTTTCCCTTGGAACAAGCAGGAGCTTACGAATTGCGCTACGTTTTTGAACAAATACAACAGCTGCTCCGCGCCGAGATCGTGCCAACCATTGTTTATAACGAAGAAAAAACCTTGGATTTTTACTATCTGCCCCTTCGGCACTACGAAGGACTTTCACGAAACGCCACCGATTTAAGCGCACTTCTTGACGATTATTTCGGCGCCAAAGAGAGGGAGAACGCCTTCCAAACGAGAAAAGCCGCGTTAAAGAAAATCATCGGCCAGCATCTGGTTAAAACCGCCTCTAAGGTGGAAAAGCAGAAGGACGAGCTATGCCACGCCGTGGACGGCGAAAAATACCGCCTTTACGGCGAACTGCTTTCGGCCAACCTTTATCAGGTGGCAAGTTACATTGACGAAGTGACACTGGAGAACTTTTATGACGGTAACCGCGCCATCAAAGTGCCCCTCATCAAAGAACTTACCGCCGCCGACAACGCCAGCCGCTATTTCAAACGCTACCATAAGGCGAAAACTGCCAGAAACGCCATTCGGGAGCAGCTTGCCGAAAACGAAAACGAGTTGGCTTATTTGGAAAGCCTCTACTATCAGTGCGAAAACGCGCAAAACAACGATGATCTGGCGGAAACCCGCAGCGAGGTGATACACAGCGGTTATCTCAAAGCGAAGCGGCAGACCAAAGGGGAAAAACGCGATGCTCCCCTCCCTCCCCTGGAAACGGAATATATGGACTATACGATTCTCATTGGCAGAAACAACAAACAAAACGACCGCCTTACTCTGAAGACGGCGCAAAAGGACGATCTTTGGCTGCACACCAAAAACATTCCCGGCAGCCACGTGATCATTCGTAAAAAGGACGGCGCTGAGATCCCGGAAGCAGTCATCGTGCGCGCCGCCCAATATGCCGCCTTTCACAGCAAAGCCAAGGAATCCCCGAAGGTGCCGGTGGATTATACCGAAGTGAAGCAGGTGAAAAAACCCAACGGCGCCCGCCCCGGCATGGTGATCTATTTTGAACAGACCACGATCATGGTGGAACCGAGACCGCCGGTAAGTGATGAGAAATCATAGACAATATAAAGAGGGTGTGTTCAAAGTCA
>CALFRX010000152.1 GCA_937919295.1 uncultured Peptococcaceae bacterium
GGCTGGGCAACTGATAGAACTTGCTCATTTGGGCCAAATAACGGTAGCAGAGAGCTCCTTCCGGAGAACCGATGGCGATTTGTCCAGTCTTCATATCCGCCGTGGTGGACTGAGAACCGATAATCACCGGCGTGCCGGGGCGTACCATCTGGGCCAAGGCGATGGTTGCAAGGGCTTCGGCGTTACTCATGGCGATGGTGCCGGCAAGGGTTACAGGAGAGGTGGATCCCGCCATATCACAGGGAGCAATGACCATAGGTTGTCCGTATTCGGCAAATTTAAGTAAAACATCGGTCATCATAATATCCAATTGCAGCGGCGTGTTGGCATTGACGATGGTGATCAGATGGGGATGCTTGATCAGCTCTTCTTTACTGCCGTAAGCAACTTCCGCAGCGGCCAGCATGGCATCCATATACTGCTCTTTGCCCGCAACACAGAACATGCATTTATCGGAATGAGTATAAGTCGCATAGAACATCGAGAGGCATGACGAAGGAATCGGCACGTCAAAGGGTTGTACCATCAAACCGCCGTCCACATGAAAATCATCGTTGGCATGAAACAGCTTGGCATAATTCACATAATCCTCAATGGTCGCCTGACGTTTAACACCGTTTTTATCGGCAATATGGGCGCAGCCATAAAGTGGCGCGGGGTTGACATGATCGCCACCAATGACGATATTATGTTGGGGATTTTTAGCATAAAGGGTAAAGCTCGAAGGCGCTTTTCTGACCCAATACATCAGCTGGTCTTCGGTGAAATAAGCGACATTGCCTTCCACACGGATACCGTTGGCCTTCAAAATTTCAATGGCCTTGGGATTGTGGTATTTCATCCCGGTTCTTTCCAGCATTTTCATACTTGCTTCATGAATTTTTTGTAATCTTTCTCTCATTTCTTTTCTCCTTTATCTGATGATATCATATTTGTTATTTGGAGACGGTAAGACATCATTCGAACTGCCCTTCCGTTTCAATTGTTTCCTTTTCTTTTCCTTCACCCTGTTCCATTTCCGCTTTTTCTTTTTCGGTCAACGTAAGATCGTATTTGCTTTGCTGGTGCATACTCTTGATATAGGCAACCGCCATCACCAACTGCAACATCAGGATGGGAAAACCGCACACGATAGACGCCGTCTGCAACGCGCCGAGACCGCCGCTAAACAAAAGAATAAAGGCGATCGCACCGACCAACAATGCCCAGAAAACTTTAAGTGAACGGGGAGAATCTTGGGGTTTATCACTATCGCCGAGGTATTGCGGTTTTGTAGACATATCGGCAAGAGTCAACGTCATTGATTCCGACAGCGCAAGAATGGAGATAACGATGGCAACAAAAAGAATACCGTGGAAAAATGTCTTTAACGGCAAGTTGTCAAAATACGCAAACATCGCTACCGAACTGCCCCATTCGGAAAGCTTTGCGGCAATATTAGCACCATGCAGTTCAAGATTAATGGCGGAACTTCCGAAAACGCCAAACCAGACGATGGCAAAAAGCGTCGGGGCTATCAAATTAACAATAACAAATTGACGAATCGTACGCCCCTTGGCCAATTTTATTTGAAATAGACCAACAATGGGAGCGAAAGCGAGCCACCAGGCCCAATAAAAGATCGACCAGCCGTTAACCCAGCCCGTTGCCTTAACCGGCTCCAAATAGAAAGACTCCGGCACGATAAAGGCGAGATATTGACCGATAGCACTGGTCGTGTTGTTCAAAATAAACAGCGTTCCGCCAAAGATAAAGGCCCAAATCAGCATCGCATAAAAAACATACATCTTAAGGGTGCTTACATATTTGATGCCGCGTTGCAAACCGGAACAGGAAAACGCAATTGACAGGATTACGACGATACCGATAAAAAACACGGCAATCGAGGAATCCGGAATATTTGTCCCGAAAACGTAGTTTACACCAACACAGAACTGGGAAACACCGTAACCGAGAGAAGTTCCCATACCACCAACGATGGCAAAAATACAAAGGCCGTTGACGAGCTTTCCGATGGTTCCCTCGGTTTTATCACCGAGCAGCGGATAAAGACTGGAACTGATACTGAAGCGTCTTTTACCGTTTAAAATAATGAATGCGCAGCAAAGACCGGCTGCCGTATAGATCGCATAAGGATGAAATCCCCAATGAAGAAAGGCAAATTTCAAAGCCCCTTCGGCCGCCTCCGCAGAGGATGGTTCCCAACCGGTGAAGCCAGGGGGTGTAATCAGGTCATAAAGAGGTTCGGCCACCCCCCAATAGATGATCCCAATCGCAATACCGGAAGTCAGACAAATATAAAACCAAGTTACAAAAGACATCTCAGGTTTGGCGTCTTTGCCACCAAGCTTGATCTTTCCATATTTACTGAAACCCGCCCAGACACAGAACAGCATCAGCAAGGAAACACCAAAAGCATAAAACCAACCAAAATATTTAGTGGTAAAATTAAATGCGGCAGTAGAAGCACTGTTAAAAGCATCTGGCGCTACTGCGCCGAAAACGACCGCGGCAATTAAAATAATTGCGGGCAGCAACAAGGTCGGTTTGTCAATCTTATCGAGCAAGCCAATCTTCTGTTTTTCAGTACTCATGTTATTTCCCCTTTCAATAATTAAATTTTTGTCCTCACAAGGCAATACGTAATCGCGATAACTATCAGCAAAACACAGTAACCCGACTATTATGCACCGCTTATGATAAATTTTAGAATAAATATCATAAAATTAGTGTTTAAAACTATTAACTTTGTTATCGCGATAACCTCCAGGGCAAAAAAAATGTATATTCCGTCTTTATTAGATGAATATACATTCTTCGACAAAATAACTTTATTCTCCGGAAACCGTTTCTTTCATCCCATGAAGCCGGTAATTTTCTCTGATTAAGGTCATAAACTCGTTGGTCGCCTTACGAGCAACGCCCGGTTCCGTATACGTACTGCGGTAAATATCTAACATACCCCGGAAGATATAAACATCGGTCCTACTGAGGAAATCCGCGTCGGCCAATGTGATCTGACCGTCATTCGCGGCTTTTTTCAGCATCATGAAGTCACGTTCCATCAGTTTATTGCTCTGCATCAAAATCGGGAAATAGCCCTGCAACCCCGAAATTTCTTCCGGAAATTCCTGGTAATACTCGAAAACGATTTTTTGGATTCTTTCTATATTTTTGCCGAAAAATAGATTTTCAAAGATCGGAAGATTGTTAAAGGCGTAAAATGCGAAGCTCTCCCAAAGCAGCAAATTCAGCTCCAGATAGTCGGAAGCATGGCTGGACAGCGTCTGCGTGTCTTCGGAATACTGACGCAGATAACGGACGGAGGCGAGTGAAACAAGGTGCTCGGCGTCTTGAAAATGTTTGTATAACAGCGCACTGCTGCATCCCACTTTGTCGGCGACTTTGCGGATGGTGAACCCCTCCATGCCGACTTCCTGCAGAATCTCATAGGTTGCCTCAATGTATTCCCTTTTTAGATTCCTTTGTCCGTTGTTCTTAGTAATCATGATCACCACGCCTTATTTATATCACGGATTATTTGCTTTGTCAACGTCTATTTTGACATTTTCTCAGAAAAATTAATTTCCAGTATGATTATTGTATCATAAGTGTCTAATAAAGAAAAGGCTTTTAAAGTAATCGCAATCACATCATGCCTTATAAATCATATTTCCTCAGCCGATAAGAGAGGGATTGGCGACTCATTCCCAAAAGTTCCGCAGCCTTGGTAAGGTTACCTTTCGTCTGCTGCAGGGCTTCAATGATCTCCTGCTTTTCCTGGTCTCGGATCTTGTCCAGGATCCGCTGTTTCTCCTCGGGCTTCTCCGGGGCAACTTCGTTAGGATCGTTTTCCGGTTCACTGACGCGGTTCTGTTTATAGCGGGATTTCGGGGTGTCGTTGGTGTCGAAGAAATATTGGGGCAGAGCGGCAAACTCAATCTTTTCCCCGTCCTCGGTAAAGTTCACCGCGGATTCAATGCTGTTTTTGAGCTGGCGCACATTGCCGGGCCAACGGTAGGAGCAAAAGAAATCCATCACATCACCGCTGACGCCGCTGACGGCTTTGCCAAAGCGCTGATTGTAACGATGGAGAAAATAGTCGATCAACAACGGAATATCGCCTTCGCGGTCTTTCAGGGGCGGAATCACGATATGCACCACCGAGAGGCGGTAAAAGAGGTCCGCCCTAAGGGCGCCGCGATCCACTGCCGTCTGGAGCCACTCGTTGCAGCTGCTGATGATACGCACATTGATGTTCTTCTCCTTGGCGCTGCCCAACTTCTGGACAGTCCTCTCCTCCAATACCCGTAAAAGCTTGGCTTGGGAAGATAGGGGCATGGAGTTGATTTCGTCAAGAAAGATGGTGCCGCCGTCGGCCTGAGAAAGCAGTCCTTCCCGCTCCACGGCCCCGGTATAAACACCCTTGGCAGTACCGAAAAGGATCCCCTCAATCAGGCTTTCGGGAATCGCCGCGCAGTTTAGAGCCAGGAAAGGATATTTTGCCCGCTGACTATGATCGTGGATGGCCCGGGCAAAAAGCTCCTTACCACTGCCGGTGTCCCCCACCAGCATCACCGAGGAATCGCCGGCAGCGGCCTGCTTAACCCTGTCTTTACATTTCAAAAAAACCTCACTCTGACCAATGATATGATGGAGGCTCACGCCGTTGCCGGCATTTTTCCCTCTATGGCGGGCGACCTCCCATTGGAGGGAAATGTTTTTTTCAATGATCTCCTTCATCGGCGTCTCATCCCGCTGAATCGTATAAGCGCCGACAAGTTCCCCTTCGTAGTAAAAAGGTGCGGCGTTACAGATTTGGACGATCTCCCTGTCGTTAACGTAATAAGTAAATTTCTGATTATAGATGGGACGTTCCGTATAGAGGGCCTTCAGCATCGGGCTGGAGGTTTCATCGAGACCGTACAGTTCCGTGGTGGACTTGCCTTTGACGTCCTTCAGCAGGTAACCGTCGAGATCCTCGGCAACTTTATTGAAATAAACCAGGCTCCCTTCGGTATCGCAGACATAGACCGCCTCCTTCAACTTATCAAAAGCGTCAAAATACATGCGGTCAGAAAAGAAAAATTGGTATAAAAGGTCCATCGTATACCTCCTGCAAAATGCCATTGACCTACACCTTAATATGGATGCAAAATGACGCAATCCCCGGACAATGAAAGTGTTTTCCAAAAGCCAAAGGACTTAAGAGTATTTTCAGTTTACCATAAGTGACCGATACCGTCCAGCATCAAAAAAATCCATGCCATCCGTAATGGATGGCATGGAGCAGACTGTTGACAAAATACGCGTCAGCGGATTTTGGGCTACAGGATGATAGGCCGTCGAGAAAGGCTTAGTCTTTTCGGGCAAATACCTTTGGTATTTGCTACCGAAGGACACTATCTTAACCTTGGCAAGCCCTTCGGCCTTTCCTAAGGTTAAGGGTCGGGCCGGTGAACGCATTGACCTGTGGCTGCGCCACGTACCCAGGTGTACGCAAACAGACGCGGGGCAAGGGGTTCGCCGCGCATCAGGCTTTGTCGACGGCCTCATCCATGCCATCCGTAATGGATGGCATGGAAAGGTGTCTTTTATTTCACTCCCGGTGCAAGGTCACAAAATAGGCTTTTTCATCATAGGGCGCTTTGCGGTGAGAACAGTGTTCCCGTTGGCAGTAGATGCAATCGTGACAAACCTCTTTGGCGGGGTATTTGATGCCGGAAACCGTTTTCAGCGGCGACATCAGATAGTTGTCGCTTAATTCCACGCCTATTTTGGCGGCGTTCTCACCAAAAAGGACGAACAGCTTTTTCTGCTCCTGAATAGGCCAGCCGGTAAGAGCTCCCGGATCCGAGCGGGAAATCACATAACCTTCGGGGAGAAGATTGATGAGCTTCCCGTTCAAAGATAAATCGATTTGTTTTTCGTAAAATTCCATGATGGCGTCAAAGGCGAATTTATCGATCATATCCGTCAGGGTCTTGGCATAGGCTGCCAATTCCTGCCCACAGGTACAAACATAGGGATAAACAACCTTGGTCTGTTTTAGGTTTTTGGCCAACGCCACGCTGGCGAAAACAACGCCTCCTACGGCAACACTGTATTCCGTTACGGCGTCCACCGGGTATTCCATGAAAACAGCTTTCGGTTTAGCGATTGCCGCCGTTTCATACAAAAGCTTTTTGATGCTTTTACCGAAAACGTGATCCGCGGGCATACCGAGACGTTTTAAAATATCCTGCTCGTCAAAGGCAAGTTCATAATCATCGATCAGCGTTGTTTTCACGAAAATCGGTTCCTTTCTTTTGTCTGATACAAAATGATCTCAGTGATCTTCCGCAGCCTCCAAATAGGCCTTCTGACTAAAAGCCGCCTTGCGGTTGGGACAGTTGGAGCGCTGGCAGAGTTCGCAGTCGTGATAGCTGCCCTCAGTGCCGAATTTGAGGCCGGCGACGCTTTTCACCGGAAACATCAAGAAGTTTTTATTGAGGGTAACGCCGATCTCGTCGGCGTGTTCGCCAAAAAGATCAAAGATCACCCGCTGTTCGTTGATGGGCCAGCCCGCTAGGGAACCAGGGTTGGAAACGGAGATCACTTTCTTTTCCGGTACCAAGTCGGCGAGAACACTGTTGAGAGAAATATCGATTTGGCGTCGATAGTATTCCATAATCATATCAAAGGCGAATTGATCCACCATATCCGTGATGGTTTTGCCGTAATCCGCCAATTCTTTGCCGCAAGTGTTGATGAAAGGATAAACCACCTCGACACCGCGGAGCTTTTTGGCCAGGGTCGCGCTGCGAAACACCTGACCACCGACGGTCACGGTATGATCCGTCCGCTCTTCCAAGGGACAGGCGGCAAAGATCGCCTTCGGTTTGGCAATGGCTTTCGTCTTTTCCAGCAGTTTATGGATATTTTCTCCGAAAACATGATCCGCAGGCATCCTCAATCGCTGCAAAATATCTTTTTCATCGAAAGCGTGTTCGTATTCGCGAATCATCATAACTTCCATCGGTTTTGCCTCCTTCCAAAATGTAAGGGACAGCTTGCAGGTTTTGTTGCAGCCACCCCAAATCAGCTATGAATCACTCTAACATATCCTCGTCTACTGCTTTTCCCGGCGGTACCACAACAAAGTTTTGGTTGTCAAACTCTAATCTGACCATCTTTTTCAAGACCCCGTAGGCCGAAGGGATAATCGGAAAATCCACAGAAACCACCTTCGCCAAGGGTTCCAGCTGGGCTCTGGCTCGATCCAAGTTGTAAAGCCCCGTATCGAGGAGGGCAAAATGCTGATAGCCGCCGTAGATCATGTTCATGACCATATCGCTCTGTTCCTTGCCGTATTTTTCCGTGGTTCTATCATACTCCCGGTCTGCCGAAAAAACGCTCCGCAGCCAGCCGTCGGTAAAGAAAAACGTTCCTTTGGGACGGTTTACTTTAAGGGAATCCTCGGAGAGCACCAAGTTGATGCAATCCTCGCATTTGGGCAGCACCAAGGAAAAACGGTCGGATTTCAGGCCGACGGTGGCGTTGCCGCAGCGGCCCATGGGCAAGATCAGATAGTCGATGCCGCTGAGGCTGTCAATCACGGCCTGGAGCGTCGCCCTCATTTTATCCGGGGAATCATGGGTACCCGCGGCCAGATAAAGAACGGGATAATCCAAATCTGCTTCCTGCATGGTACCACGAATCTCATCTTGCAGATTTTGGCAGGCGATCATCATATATTTTTTATTTTCGTCCATGGTATCCTCTTTTCTTTATGGTATCCTCTTTTCTTTTAAGTATTTTGGATTTCTTCGGTCCAAACGGGAAGGCCCACGGCAACAATGTCAAGTTTTGTTTCGATATGAATTTTAATATTATCGCTGTAGGCATCGGAAACTTTGGAATCTTTCCGCTCCACTAAAATCTGATAATCCTCGATACCCTGGAGGGCCATATTTTCCTTGATGTGGGCGACCCCATCTTCCGTTGCCGAGGCCACCGCCATTTCAATGATCTGGTCGTAAGCAGGGGGTTCGTCATCATTGGGATTTTGGTCGATCACAAAATCCCTTCTGCCCCAGGGAGAGAAGATCGTCAGATACTCGTCACGCTTATTGAGAATGGACAAGGAGAGAATCGTCATCACCTTCCCTGCCGCGGCGCCGATGGCATTGGCCACGGCGTGATGTGCGGAAATAATCGGTTCCCCGCCTAATTTTTCCGCCGCCGAGGGCAGCCAGGCGGCAATGGGAGCGCCGATACCCACCAAGGGAATTTTTAGCTTGAACGCAATGTCAAGGTAATCTTCAGGCAATCTGCCGATGGCGTTGCGGAAAAAGTAGTGGGCCACGGGATCTTCTGTCCTGAGCTTGACCCCGCTGCGGTCAAGGATACAGGTAAGAACGTAACGGCAGAGCTTTTCTTCAATCAAAGCGAAGCACTTATCAAAGAAAGCGTCTTCTGTCATGCCCATCTGGTGGGCAAGGATAAAGGCGGCGAGTTTTGCCGCTTCCCGATCGCCGGCGTCATAAACGCCTTTGGCACAGAGCAGGTCGCTGGGGGTGCAGCCCACGATGGCAAGGATGCCGTATTCTATGAGCCGGTCAACATAAAAGAAGTTGGGATCAATGGCGATACGCCGGCCGATTTCCACCATGGTATGGGGGCCGTCGGCGAGGGCCTCGATGATTTGCTGTTGACAGTCTGTTAGCTCCAGGGACTCCCCGGGCTGACGCAGCAGGATCAAACCGTCAACGGTACTGAAGTGAACGAGGCCGATGGATCTCCCTCTTCTTGCCTTCAGCTCGTCTTTATAATAAGGATAGCGCTGGGCAATCAGAGAAACGGGCCAACTTCTTCTGGGGCCGATTTCAAGGGCGCCGCTATCGCTATGATAGTAAATATGACTGTCGCCGCCGAGACCGAAGGTGTAGGCATTGACGGCGGAAACCCGGGTACGCCAGCCCCCCACGTCGGCGCCTTCCTTGCTCAAGCAGGGTTTACCATTGCTCAAAAGCGCCAGATCAGAGGTGGTGCCGCCCATATCGAGAACGAGACCGTCGTTGACATCGTTGAGATAGGTCGCCCCGATGATGCTGGCGGCGGGACCGGACAAAATCGTTTCAATGGGCCGTTCTCTGGCCACGGTTTCATTCATCAGACTGCCGTCGCCTTTGACGATCATCAGCGGCGCCTGCATATTCCGTTCTGCCAGCACCGCTTTGACCGCATCGATGAGTTCATCGATGACGGAGATCAGCTTCGCGTTCAAAACGGCGGTATTGGTTCGTTCGTAAACGCCCAAAGTTCCCGTCAATTCATGGGCCATCACCACCGGCACATTGAGGATACCGGCAATGGCGGCTTTCACCGCGTTCTCATGGTCAGGATTGCGGACGCTAAAGATTCCAGAAATGGCGATGGCATCGACCTTACCTCGGAAGGATTCCACCGCAGCCCTGGTTTTTTCGAGATCGATCGCCTCAATTTCCCTGCCGGCAAGATCCATGGCGCCGGGAATCAGCACCCATTCACATGGGGGCAAAGGCTGTTCCTGGTCGTAGCCGAGGATCAGCAAACCAACGCGGCAGCCTTTATGCTCCACAATGGCGTTGGTGGCCAAAGTCGTGGAAAGCGCCACGTAATCAACGGACGCAAGATCGTCCCAGGAAAGCTGCCGAATGGTGTTGGAAATACCTTCGATAAGATTTTCATGGGTCGTCAGCGCCTTTGTGGACGCTAAGATCTCCTTGGTTTCCCTGTTCAAAATCACACCGTCGGTATACGTGCCGCCGGTATCAATGCCCAATACGATCGCCATATATTTGGCCTCCTTACAATCAGATGCCTTATAATAGTGCAAGTTTTGTGCCAAAAAACCAAAACAGCGCACATTTTATCAAAGATGACGGTAACAGCGTTTTAGCCTGTGCCTTGCCGATGCTTAGGCCATAGGCACATGTTAGGGAACGCACAAAATGACAAAAAACGATTCATAATAATGGATAAG
Organism: uncultured Peptococcaceae bacterium; assembly: GCA_937919295.1. Lineage (GTDB taxonomy): Bacteria > Bacillota > Dehalobacteriia > UBA7702 > UBA7702 > UBA7702. The sequence goes on from CALFRX010000152.1 coordinate 10,007, forward strand.
TAGAATTATAATAAATCACTTGAGCCCGTATTTTTTGACCCGGTAGACCATGGCCTGGCGTGTCATACCCAAAAGGCGGGCGGCCTGGGCCATGTTGCCTTTTGCCTTTTTGAGGGCGTCGACGATCTCCCTTTTTTCTCCTTCGCGAATGGTCTCCATGACCGTAACAGCCGTTTCCCCTATCGCCTCTTTTGCGGCAAGCGGCGTCACGGTTTTTGCCGCCACCGGTTCAAAGAGGTGGGGTGGCAAGGCGCAAAGGCCGATCCATTGACCGCTATCGGTAAAATTCATTGCCGACTCAATGCTGTGTTTGAGTTGGCGTACATTACCGGGCCAGGAAAATTCGTTAAAAAAAGCCATGACCTCATCGGCAACGCCGATCACGTTTTTGGCAAAGCGTTGATTATAATCGGCGAGAAAATAATCCGTTAGCAGAGAAATATCTTCCCGACGCTCCTTTAAGGAGGGAATTTGGATATAGACCACGGACAGGCGGTAAAAGAGATCCTCCCGCAGCGCGCCACGTTCCACCGCACCCCGGGGCAGTTCATTACTGCTGCTGATGATGCCCACGTTAAGGGCTTTCCCCTGGCTGCCGCCGAGCTTATATACTTTTTTCTCTTCCAGCACCCGTAAGAGTTTGGCTTGGGAAGCCAAAGGCATGGAATTGATTTCATCAAGAAAGACCGTACCGCCATCGGCCTCCAAAAGCAAGCCTTCCCGTTCCACGGCGCCGGTATAAACGCCTTTGGCCGTACCGAATAGGATCCCCTCCAACAGGCCTTCAGGGATCGCGGCGCAGTTTAGGGCCAGAAAGGGGCCTTTGGCGCGATCACTTTGCTCATGAATAAAGCGGGCGAAAAGCTCCTTGCCGCTGCCGGTATCACCCACCAAAAAAACGGCGGAGTCGTTTTGCGCTGCCTGAAAAGCCCTCTGTTTACAGAGCTTAAAGTTTTCGCTTTCACCGATGAGGGATATTGCCGCTTCACGGGCTTTGCCGTTGCCTTGCTTTTTCTGGCAGCCCATGATCTCCCACTGCAAAGCCAAATTCTTTTCGATGATCTGTTTCATCTCCGTGATGTCCCGCTGGACGGAATAAGCACCTGTGAGGCAGCCATCCTGCCAGAGGGGGGCGGCGTTACATAGCTGCGTCACTTCCCGACCATTGACGTAATAGGTCACCTGACCGTCCTCCACCGGCTTTCTCTGAAAAAGCGCTTTTAAAAGCGGGCTCGTTGTTTCATCGAGACCGTAAAGGTCGGCAATGGGTTTTCCCCGCACCTGCAAAAAAGAGAAACCGTCTAATTGCTCCGCTTTTTTATTCATATAGACGAGATTACCCTCAAGATCGCAGCAATAGACGGCTTCCGCGATTTTATCAAAAATCGCGGCGCAGGGCAAACCGTATCTTAGCATTTCTTCATCACGAAAATCCATACATTGAAGCCCCAAACCCTTGGCAAAATTCTGCTTTCATCATAACAACCTTTTTTACCGCTGTCAATTCCCCTGTCGTAGCATTGTCCCTTTCCGACCCTGGGCGTATTGCGCAGCAAGCCTTTGTTATTTTTCCTTTTCTTCCACAAACGATAAGCCGCCCCGCAAGATTACGCGAGACGGCTTCCCGGTTATGGAGAGTATGTCAGCTGAATCCGGTCCGCGGATTCATGAGGGTGCCGGGTTTCCCCGGCGATGAAAGAGAGTAGTATATGGAAAGTGACAAATCATGAAAGTTGTCACGTGATTTCCTGCCGCAGTGCTTTGATCAGTGCCGCCGCCATGAACAAACAGATAAACATCAGGGGAAAAGCGGCCACGATGGCTGCCGATTGCAGCGCGGCAAGACCGCCCACATAAAGCAAAACAGCGGCGATGGCGCCTTCGATCATACCCCAGAAAATTTTCAGGGAAGTCGGGGGATTCTGCACGCCTTTGGCCGTCATCATAGAACAGACAAAGGTGGAGGAGTCCGCCGAAGTGACAAAGAAAACAGCGATCAACAAAATGGCCATCAATGAGGTTAACTTTGCCAAAGGAAACAGATCTAACAGGGAAAAGAGCGCATATGAAATATTATTCTGCATGGAATCGGCAATGGATCCCACACCGTTCAAATCGAAATGAATGGCGTTACCGCCCATAATCGTCATGAATATAAAACATACCAGCGTTGGGCAGGCTAAGGTGCCGATCACAAATTCCCGGATCGTTCTGCCTTTGGAGATGCGGGCAATAAAACCGCCAACAAAGGGCCCCCAAGAGATCCACCAGGCCCAATAAAAGATCGTCCAGCCATTAAGCCAGCCATTGCTTTCGCCAAAGGGATCTGTCCAAAAGCTAACGGCGACAATATGAGAAAAGTATTGGCCAAGGGAATCCACAAAGAAATTCGTCACAAACAACATAGAACCGGCAAAAAAGATAAAAAGCAGCAAAATTGCCATAATCGCCATATTGATATTACTCAACATACGAATCCCTTTGTCGATACCGCTGACGGCAGAGGTAATAAACAAAGCGGTTGTGACGGCAATGATGCCGAAGACCACAGGATTGCAGTAAGGAATCCCAAAAACATAATGGAGCCCACTGTTAATCTGCATGGCGCCCAGCCCCA
>CALFRX010000153.1 GCA_937919295.1 uncultured Peptococcaceae bacterium
CACTCTTTCCCTACACGACGCTCTTCCGATCTGACCATTGGCAGTTGATCAGGAAGGTTCCGCCATCCTTGATGTCGTTGACGATGGGGAAATCCTTGGTGATATAGGCCGGGGTATGACAGGCCAAAAAGTCCGCTTTGTTGATATAATAGGGGCTGCGGATGGGGTTGTCACCAAAGCGCAGATGGCTGATGGTGACGCCGCCGGTTTTCTTAGAGTCGTACTGGAAGTACGCCTGAACGTACTTGTCGGTGTGGTCACCAATGATCTTGATAGAGTTCTTGTTGGCGCCTACGGTGCCGTCACCGCCCAGCCCCCAGAACTTAGCCTCAATGGTACCGGGTGCCGAGGTGTTGGGCGCGGGCTTTTCTTCCAGAGACAGGTAGGTGATGTCGTCGTTGATGCCCACGGTAAAATGCTCCTTGGGAGCATCCTTGGCCAGCTCTTCGTAGACGGCGAAGAGGGAGGCGGGAGGCGTATCCTTAGAACCAAGGCCGTAGCGGCCGCCGATAACCGTGATGTTGTCCCGGCCAGCCTTAGCCAGAGCGGTCACCACATCCATATACAGGGGTTCGCCCAGTGCGCCGGGTTCCTTGGTGCGATCCAGCACAGCGATCTTCTTGACGCTGGCGGGGATGGCAGCCAGAAGGTGTTTCGCGGAGAAGGGGCGATAGAGGCGGACGGTAATCAGACCCACCTGTTCGCCGCGAGCATTCAGGTAATCTGCCACCTCAGAGGCCACGTCGTTGATGGAACCGATGGCGATGATCACCCGATCCGGGTTAGCAGCGCCGTAGTAGTTAAAGAGCTTGTAGTTCAACGGTGCCGGGAACGGCTTCATAGAACTTGTTGCTGGCTTCCCGATGCTGGAAGAAGGTGTCATCGTTCTCATGGCAGCCGCGGGTAATGCCATGGTTGGGGTTAATGGAGTGAGCGCGGAACGCTTCCACGGCACCCCTATTCACCATGTCGGCCAGATCTTCGTAGTTCCAGACGGACAGCTTCTGGATTTCGTGAGAGGTGCGGAATCCGTCGAAGAAGTTCAGGAAGGGTACGCGGCTTTCGATGGCAGCCAGATGGGCAACCGGAGCCAGATCCATGACTTCCTGAGGGTTGGATTCAGCCAGCATGGCAAAGCCGGTCTGACGGCAGGCCATAACGTCTTCATGATCGCCAAAAATATTTAGGGCGTGAGTGGTGAGGGCTCGTGCAGCAATGTGGAACACGCCGGGGAGTAGTTCGCCTGCAATTTTATACATGTTGGGAATCATCAGCAGCAAGCCCTGAGAAGCAGTATAAGTGGTGGTGAGGGCACCGGCGGACAGGGAGCCGTGTACGGTACCGGCAGCACCGGCTTCGGACTGCATTTCAATCACCTTGACAGGATTGCCAAAGACATTTTTCTGCCCCTGAGCGGACCATTGGTCAACATAGTCGGCCATGGGGCTGGAAGGGGTAATCGGATAGATGGCGGCAACCTCGGTAAAGGCGTAGGAAACCCACGCGGCCGCATTGTTGGCGTCCATTGATTTCTTCTTTCTGACTACCATTTGTAGTATCCTCCTTTATAGTACCTCACGATAAATCATTACCTCACGATAAATCATTTAACTAGGATACGTTAAATAAACACATCATACCAGTAAACAGCTCATTTGTAAACAAAAAAATAAACTTCAGAAATGAATGAAATAAAGGGAAAACCCGTCAAAAATGAGTAACAACCCAAAATAGACCGAGAAAAACCGGGGATTTTTGAAAAATAAATACAGCTTCCTTTTGACAAAGTGTTTGATGAATGTGTTTTTCAGTACAGTCTTAGCACCCGCTCCGGAGGGTGTTGTTTTCTTGCCAAAAGCGGGGGCTTTGCAGCCATATCTGCGGAGGATTTAGCAAGGGAAAGGGTAAATGTCTACAAAAATAAGAACCGGAAAGGGAAGAAAGCAGGGCATTTCCACGGAGGTATAGAGAAGCAGAAGCGCGGCAGAATGGAGTGGAATAGGCGGAGGAGGCAGGGGGAAAAAACGAAATACAGGGGAAAAAGTGGCTGGACTGAGGAGTGCGGAAGTTGACAGATTGTGCCTGATGGATGGGAGAAGAAAAAAAGGTGATCCGGGATTGGAAAATAGAACCAATAAAGAGAAATACTAATAATTT
>CALFRX010000154.1 GCA_937919295.1 uncultured Peptococcaceae bacterium
AGCGCCCTTACGGCTTTGGCCAAACGGGCCGGGGAGAGCGTTGGCGGCGAAAACTACGCCGCCTCCTTTGCCTGGCAGGAGAAGGTTACCCCTCAAAAGGTGGACAGCGAGGTTTACGACCTGGAAAAAATCGGCCTGATGATCCGGCAGGTAAACACTGCCGCTTGGGAGATTTCGGAAAAGATTAGCCAAGTTTCCTTAGGTTACGGCGACGCCGCAAAAGAGGTACTGATCGCTTCGACAACGGGAAAATTGATCAAAAATCAGACGAAACGCAAGCGGTTTTTTGTAAAAATCATCGCGCAAAAAGACGGCGAACCGCAAACCGCCATGGAAACCTTAGGCGATACCGGCGTTGTTTTTTCCTGGGACGAGGCGACCCTCATGGCCAAGGTGGAAGCCGCGGCCAAGCGGGCGTTAAAACAACTGACTGCTAAAAACGCGCCTGCCGGCACCATGCCGGTGGTGCTTTCTTCCGAAGCCGGCGGCACCATGGTCCACGAAGCTTGCGGCCACGGATTAGAGGGGGACGCTGTGTCCAAGGGGCTTTCTCTCTATAAAGATAAAATCGGTGAAAAGGTGGCGGCGGAGGGTGTTACCGTCATCGACGACGCGACCCTGCCCGATCACTACGGTTCCTACCGCTACGATGATGAGGGCAATCAGGGCAAGAAAAACATTCTCATCGAAAACGGTGTTTTGAAACAGTATCTTTTCGATATCCGCTCCGCCCGTAAGATGGGTACTGCTTCCACCGGCAACGGACGGCGGGAGAGTTATCAGTACGCCCCCCAGGTACGTATGAGCAACACCTTGATTGCCCCGGGGAAGGACGACCCCGCGGCGGTGATCGCCGATCTGAAGAGCGGTCTTTTCGTCGTGAAAATGGGTGGTGGACAAGTCAATACCACCAACGGTGATTTTGTTTTTGAAGTTTCCGAAGCCTACCGCATTGAAAACGGCGCTTTGACCGTGCCGGTAAAAAACGCCTCCCTCATCGGCAACGGGCCGAAAACCCTCTCCGCGGTGTTTGCCGTCGGCGACGATCTCGGTTTCGCCATCGGTACCTGCGGCAAGGGAGGCCAAAGCGTCCCTGTGGGGGATGCTCAGCCAACGCTGGGAATTTCTGAATTGGTCGTGGGAGGAAAAGGTTGATGCAGCAAAAAAAGACAGTCGAAGACATCATGGCTTATGCCCTGAAAAAAGGAGCCGACCAATGCGAAGTGCTCTGGACGCGCTCGGTTTCCGCCACCACCCAGATGCGCCAGGGGGAAATCTCCGATGATAACGGCGCTTTCCGCCAAGGCTATTCTGTTCGTGTGATCAAAGACCAGGTTCCCGGTTTTTCCTACGGCACTCTGATTGACCGCGATATGCTGCGGCGTTCGGTGGATGACGCTTTGCTGTCCTGCGCTTTTGCCGAAGAAGATAAGGACTATTGCTTTACGCGGCCAAAAGCCGCTTATCCCATGATCCGGAGCAAACAGCCGGAAAAGATCAATTTCAAGCAAAAGAAAGAAATCTTGGATCTCTTGGCAGAGGGCGCAAAAAGTGAGAAACAAATCGATAAGGTTGAACGCGTCGCGGTTTCGGAGCATACCACCGCGACCTGTATTTTAAATTCCCTCGGTCTTGACCTTTGCCGGGAAAACGCTTTTGTCAGTGCCTCAGCCATGGTGGTGGCCAAAGACGGCGTCGATGAGCAGACCGGCGGTTTTTTTAAGGCCGCCAACAGCTATTTTGATCTTGATTACAGGAATATCGGCGCCCATGCCGCCGCCGACGGCTACGCTAAATTGGGCGCCGCTCCCATCGCTACCGGGGAACTGCCGGTGATTTTTCACCCTGAAGCAGTTCTTGATCTGATCTCCCTGATTTTGCCGTCCTTCATGGGCGATCATGTCCTTAAAGGCATGTCTGTTTTAAAAGGGAAGCTGAATCAAGTCATTGCTTCGCCAAAATTATCCCTCATCGACGACGCGTTGATGAAGGAAAGCGTCCTGAAGCTGCCTTTTGATGACGAAGGTGTGCCTTGCCGGGAAAACCGCCTGATCGGCGGCGGCAGATTGCAGAGGTTCCTTTATAACAACAAGTATGGGGCAAGGGCTAAGAAGGAGAGCACCGGCAATGGTTTCAGTGCTTCCCATAAAAGTCTGCCCTCTGTAGGGACGGCCAGCTACTACCTGGAAAAAGGAGATACGCCTTTTCCCCGGATGATCCGGGGCACGGAGCGTGGTTTGTGGGTCAAAGATCTGATGGGGCTGCACATGGCAGATACCGTTACCGGTGATTTTTCCTTGGGGGCCGGCGGAAAGCTGATCGAAAAGGGAGAGGTCACCACCGGCGTGCGCGGGATCATGATCGTGGGGAATATTTTTGACCTATTAAAAGACGTGGAAGCCGTTGGTACGGATTTCACCGTTTACGGTAATATCGGCGCGCCGTCTTTGAAAATAAAATCTTTGAAAATCAGTGGTAAATAATAGCATTATATGATAAAATATATCTTGAGGTAAAGTTGCTGATGAATAGGTTAGAGATTTTAAGAGAAGAACTGATCAACAACGAGCTCGACGCGATTTTTCTGCATCAGAGAGAAAACGTCTTATATCTGACTGGCTTTTCCGGTACCACCGGCGGTCTTTTCGTGACTGGGGAAAAAGCGCTGCTCCTTGTGGACGGGCGCTATGAAGAGCAGGCGAAACAGCAATGCAGTGGCTATGAAATCGTCTTATCACCCCGTCCTTTTGAAATCGCTAAAGTGCTTTCCGGTGAAACGCGTATCGGCTTTGAAGAGGATGTCCTGACCTACGAGGAGTACAACCTCTTAAAGAGCGAAGCCGCAAATGACGCTGTCTTCATCCCCGCTGCGGCAATCCTCAAAAAGATGCGGCTGACCAAAGACGAAGACGAGCTGGAAAAATTGAAACAGGCGGTAAAAATCGCTGACGACGCCTTTCATCATATATTGCCCTTTCTCAAAGAAGGCGTTTACGAAATCGACATTGCCAACGAAATGGATTTTTATATGCGCAAACAAGGCGCCACAGGTCCTTCCTTCGACTTCATCATTGCCGGCGGCGCCCGCTCGGCGTTGCCTCACGGTGTTGCCGGCAAAAACAAGCTTAAGGCCCACGCGCCGGTATTGATGGATTATGGTTGTGTTTATGAGCATTACTGCTCCGATATTACACGAACCGTATTTTTGGGCGAACCCGGCGAGGAAGCCCGGGCCCTTTACCGTACGGTCAGCGAAGGCCAGAAGCGTGGTTACGCCTGTTCTTTGATGGGCAAGCCTGTGGCCTTTGCCGATCAGGGCGTGCGGGATTTCTTTGAAAAATGCGAACTGGATCAGTATTTTACCCACAGCCTCGGTCATGGCGTCGGTCTGGAAATCCACGAAGACCCTGTGGTCAACAGCAAAAATATCGATAAATTCAAAAACGGTATGGTCTATACCATTGAACCCGGGCTTTATCTGCCGGGTTTCTGTGGTGTACGCATTGAGGATATGGTACTCATGACGTATCAGGGGCCGCAGCAACTGACCGCGGCGCCTAAAGATCTGATTATCTTGTGATCAGTTTTGATCAATCTATTTTAGGATAACTTTTTACATTTTCAGGGGGTAAAGAAAAATGATTTCTTCCAACGATTTTAGACCCGGTGTCACCATTGAAATTGACGGCGACGCTTACCAGGTATTGGAGTTTCAGCACGTAAAACCTGGGAAAGGCGCTGCTTTTGTCCGCACAAAAATGAGGAACGTGCGCACCGGCTCTACGGTGGAACGTACCTTTGATGCCGGGGAAAAAGTTCCCAAAGCGCATCTTGAACGTCGTGATATGGAATATCTTTATAACGACGGGGAATCCTATATATTCATGGATCAAGGAAACTATGAACAGCTGCCCATCAGCGAAGAACAGCTGGGCGACGGTATCAAGTTCCTGATTGAAAACATGGTCTGTTCCGTCCTTTTTTATAAAGGCGATATTATGGGCATCGACCTTCCCGGCCAGGTCACCTTGACCGTTACCGAAACGGAACCCGGGATCAAAGGCGACACCGCCTCCGGCGGTACCAAACCCGCGATTCTTCAAACCGGCGCCAAAGTGAACGTACCGTTCTTTATCAACGAAGGCGACCGTTTGAGAATTAACACCAAGACAGGAGAGTACATCGAAAGGGCGAAAGACTGAGTTCGAATTTGAAAGGAGAAATTATGGGCGTTTTAAATGAAAAGCTGGCTTATCTCGAAGGTTATCTGGAGGGTCTCGAACTGAGCGATGAAACAAAAGAAGGCAAAGCCATTTACGCGATTGTCGACCTTTTGGAATCCCTCGTGGAAGAAAATGAAGACATGCAGGAAAGCCTCGGCGATCTGGAACAGTTAAGCGAGGAACTCGATGAAGACCTTGGCGAACTGGAAGAAATCCTTTTTGACGGCACCTGCGAATGCGAATGCGAATGCGACTGTGAAGATGACGACGATGAAAACTATGAATTTGGCGAACTCGTCTATAGCGATGAGGATGAAGAAGACGAGGAAGAAGTAAAGGGCTGCGGTTGCGGCTGTGAAGAATAATAAATCATAAATCAAAGGCCCTCGGCAAGCGCCGGGGGCCTTTTTCTGTGTCGGTAAATTGCTTATAGCGGTGTTTTGCCCAATGCTTGCGCTTAAAAAAGGCCAAAGGGTTCTTTAAAGTCAAGCATCAGCGCAAAGGTATGGGCATTTGCCTGAAAACGCCTTGTGTACCATGGGAAACAGTGGTGGCTTACTTAATAAACCGTGGCATCGGCGGGTGGGGAATACCCTCAATGGTTTCAAATTCCAGAATCCTTACATTCTGTTCTGATTTCCGTAATTCTTTTGAGCACTTGCTTTCGCATGGATCTACTGATAGGGAGGGTTTTTCCGTTTTCCAAAACCATTTCATGACCTTCGCAGCTTTTTACCCAAAGATAATTGACGATATATGATTTGTGAATATGCAGAAAAGAAAAGGGCTTGATTTGTTCGTATATTTCGCATAGTTTTCCGTAAAACGTATCTTCGCCGCCGGCAAAGACGAGTTTAATTTTTCTGGCGTTACTTTCAAAATAGTAAATATCACTCAGGGGGATTCTTTTTGTTGTACCTTTTATTTGATAGGAAAAGCACTTTGTATCCCTCTGGCCCATTCTCAGCGTCAATTTAAGGCAGCAGATCACTTGTTGGGGATCAATGGGCTTTACCAAAAAATTCAGGGGGTGGATTGCGAACAGATCCATTGCGTACTCCTGTTTTGAGGAAACAAAAACGATTTGACTCAATTGATTATCCAGGGTTTTTCGGATGTAAATGCCGATGTCGATGCCGTTGATTTTGTATAATTCAATGTCTAGGAAAATCAAGTCAAAATAATGGCCTTTTCCCAGATCCTCGTATAAAGACTCTCCGTTTGTATAAACAGCAATACGAATTGATTCAAGAAAATCGCCGCTCTGGCTTTCGATGGTCTCGGTAATTTCTTTGCAAATCAACGGTTCATCGTCACAAATGGCAATCTTGATCATTTCGTAACGCTCTCCTGTATTATTCATGTTATTTTACGTATTTGTTATATTCGATCTTTATTTATGATTACCTTTATTTTTCGACTTTTTACATTTAGAATGACCGTTTTTTACATGTAAGACAAAGAGCATAAGGTTTGTGTTAGAATGAATAATAAAAAAAGTATTTTCAAAGAAGCGAACATTGATTTCAAGAAATCCTTCGCAGACTGTAAATGAGCATTCTATTGTAATCAAACCGTTTTTACGGCGCTTTATCTTTGCCAACATTCACGCACGGACATTTTTATCATCTTAATAGTCATGCCAGCCACCTACTGTGCATTTACCCATGATAAAAACAATTCGTAATGTAACGGCATAACGTTATGCATTTCCTTTCAGGGGGAAGATGGACGGCGTCTCCTTTGTTTTGCTTTTTTTCGCGTCGGGTTTTATCGCAATACTCCTTAATCATGAAGTTGGAGCGCTCTTATACAGTCTGCGAAGGATTTTCTGCCGCTCAAAGCGGGAATTCTTCCGTACGTCTTATTTGATTATTAGATTTTTCATGTGAGTTTTTTGTCACGGCAGTACTTTGGTTCTGTGGTGGCGTTTTTATATAGAGCCGGAATCCTGTTGGTCAGATGCTCCGCTGTGCTCCAGGGCTTTTTTTTATATGGTGAGGTATATCGGCTTTTTGGTTTGTAATCTTGATTTATTTGTATTATAATCATTTTATACCGCGCAAATCGTTACCCCTCAGATGGGGGAACGTAGGAAACGGGATAAGGAGGTGAATGGATGACTCACTTTACCCGCGAAGCCATCATAGAAGAATTCGTTGCCATGTTAAAAACCACCCCCCTTGACCATATCACGGTCTCCGGCATCCTGGAGGTATGCGGTATCAGCCGCAGTACCTTCGATTATCATTTTCATGACCTTTATGATCTTTTATGGGCCTGGATAGAGGATGAGAGTACGAACTATATCGATTCTTCAACGGATCTCGATTCCTGGCAGGATCTTTTTAAAAGCATGCTCAAGGGTGTTGAGAACAATATAGAAGCCATCGGCCATATTTATCCTTCGGCGTATGGGGACCGTTTGTCCCGTGATTTCTTTGCCCTACTTGCCCAGCGTATCTATGAGATTGTCTGCTGGCAGGGCAGGGATCTTAACATATCGGATAAAGTAACGAGAGAGGTCGCCGCCTTTTACCGCGATATCGCGTTGGGCTTCATTTTACGTTATATCTTGGATCATCAAAACTTTGATACGGAGAAGTACATCGATAATATGAGCGTGCTCTTTGAAGTCAACATCTGGTGCGCGCTGAAAAAATACGCCGTTGCGGCAAGGGAAGAAAACGGACGGGATGTCGTAGAAAAGATTGGCAGTAAATAAATAAAAGCTGGTTTCTAAAATAAGAAACCAGCTTTGAGGCCGTCGACAAAGTCTGATGCGCGGCGAACCCCTTGCCCCGCGACTGTTTGCGTACATCCGGGTACGCGGCGCAGCCGCAGGTCAATGCGTTCACCGTGCCTAAGCCTTTCTCGGCAGCCTATCATCCTGTAGCCCAAAATCCGCTTGCGCGTAT